>JAENWE010000080.1 GCA_016650185.1 Vicinamibacteria bacterium
GCTACAGGGGCGACCTTCGGGCGCAGTGTGCTCTCTGGGAGGAGAAGAATCGCGTGCCGGCGGAACAGGTTCCAGCGGTACTCGAAGGGTTTCTTGACGAAGCCTGGCGGCGCACCGAGGATCGTCTCCTGAAGATTCCTCGGCCGCAGTCGGACGGGATGCATGTGGTTCCGGTGACCGGTGTGGCCTTCAACGCGCGGTGCGACTATCTGAGCCGCCGGATCGAGCTCAACATCGATCCCATCCTCACCCGGCCCGGCCTGAAGCACTTGGCCGTTCACGAAGGCTACCCGGGCCACTACGTGCAGTTCGCGCTTCGCGCCACGATGGCGGAGGCGGATCAGGCGCCCGCCGATGTCCTGCTCTCCTTGGTGAACAGCGCGAGTTCATCGATTTTCGAGGGCATTGGTGATTCGGGCCTCACCCTGCTCGAGTGGATGGAGACCGACGATGATCGTTTTCAATCCCTCATGAACGCCTATCGGGCCGGAATCGCGACCGAGGCGGCGTGGCAGTTCCACGCCCTGGGCTGGCCTGCGCAAAGGGTGGCCGCCGCGCTGTCGGAGCGAGGCCTGGTGGGTGGAGAGGGTTGGGTGGCTAACCGCGTGCGATTCATTCAATCGCCCGCGCGTGCGGTTCTGATCTGGTCCTACTGGTGGGGGGAACGATTGGTGAGCGGGGCCTGGCGGCGAGTACGCGCCTATCGTCGGGACGACTTCCTCCACTTTCTGTACGGCCGAATGCATTCGAACGCTTCGATTCAGATGTTCGAGTGACCGCCCGCGCGTTCAACGCCTGCGCGGCCGCGGCCACCCTGGCCACCCTGGCCGCGGTGGGCTGCTCTTCCGCCCCGCCATCCGTGGACCGGGCAGAGCCCCGAATTCTGCGCATCGCCTACGATCGCGAGATCGATGTGCTGAACCCGTTCACCTCCCAAAACCTGGTGGACATCAGCTTCAGCATGATCGAGGGTCTGATCACCACGAATGAGCGAAACGAGTACATCCCGGTCCTGGCCGCGAAGATCCCCAGCGAGGAAAACGGCCTGGTGGCGCGTCAAAGCGACGGCTCGGTCACCATGACCTGGTCTCTGCAGAGGAATGTTCGCTGGCACGATGGTGTGGCTTTTACCAGCGCCGATGTGTGCTTCACCTGGCGGTTTGTGACCGGCGCGAATTCGATGACCTACAACCGGGAGCAGTATCTCGGCATCAAGAAGTGCGAGACGCCCGACGCTCACACCGTGGTCTTCACCTGGGATGGGGCCTATGCCTACTACGCGGGTCTCTTCGAGGCCATTCTCCCGCGCCATGTCTTCATGAAGGCCGACGGCCGGACCGAGATGACCGTCGACGAAATCGTGAACTACGAGCCGTACAACCGGGGCCGCCGGACCATCGGCACCGGGCCCTTCAAGTTCGCCGAGTGGAAGACGGGCGAGTACATCCGGGTCGTGAGAAACGACGACTACTGGCGAGGGCGCGATGTCCCGGCCATGGACGAGATCGTATGGGCCTTCATTCCCGACAACAACACGCGGCTCCTGGCCCTTAAATCCGGGCGGTACGACTGGGGACGCATCCAGCCGACGCAGGTGAGCGCGTTGCGCGCTCTGCCCGGTTCAGATGTCCATCTGATCGATGCGAACTCCGTCATGCACTTCGACCTGGCGATTCGCACCGATCTGGGGAAGGCGCTGTTCGGCGATGTGCAGGTGCGCCGGGCTATCTTTCATGCCATCGATCGCGAGGGCATGGCCAAGAAGCTGATGGAGGGCGCGGTGAAGGTCGCGGAGGGCCCGATCAACCCGAACAGTCCCTACAACAATCCGAACGTGGCCACGTTCCCGTACGATCTGGCCGAGGCGCGCCGGCTGTTGGACGACGCGGGTTGGACCCTCGGCCCGGATGGTGTTCGCCGAAAGGAAGGGCGGCGTTTTTCGTTCACCATGATCAACCGGGCGGGCGCCACGGATCGCATCCTGCTGGCCCAGGTGATCCAAGCGCGCCTGAAGGAGGTCGGCATCGAAGTGGGGTTCGAGACGCTGGAGAGCGCCGCGTGGACGCAGCGCTGGCGCAGCGGCCAGTGGGAGGCGATGGTGAGCGCCTGGTTTCTTCCCGCCGACCCCGGGATCACCGGCCTGTACGCTTGTAAGGGCGCCAACAACATGACGGGTTTTTGCGAGCCGGCCCTGGATGAGGTCCTGGAGCGATCTGACCGGGCGCTGTCGTTCGAGGCCCGCAAGCCCCTGCTCGACGAGTCCCAGGCCAAGCTTTCGGAGCAGGCCCGCATGTTGCCGCTTTATCAGAACGTGATGCCGGAAGTGGTGTCCAGGCGGATCGTGGGATATCGCGGCAGCGGAACGAACTTCGGCAGCTTCTGGAATCTGTGGTCTTGGGAACTGGTTAGCCGATGAGTGCCTACATTCTCCGACGGCTGGCGCAAATGGCGCCGCTCATCGTGGGTATTTCCATCGTGGTCTTTGCCCTCATCCAGGCGGCCCCGGGGGGCCCCGAGGCCGCGCTCCTGTCCTCGGGCCGATTCGTGGATCCCTCGGTGGTCGAGGCCTACCGGGTCAAGCTCGGCGTCGATCAGCCCGTGCCGGTTCAGTATCTGCGATGGGCGATGACGGTGCTCACGGGCGACCTCGGCGTCAGTTACGCGACGATGCGACCGGTCACCGAGATGATCGCGGAGCGGCTGCCGGCGACCCTGGAGCTGACCGCCTCCGCCTTCCTGGTTGCCGCCATTCTCGCCGCCATCCTCGGCCTCGCGAGCGCCCTTCGCCCCCACTCCTGGACCGATTTGCTCAGCACCGGGGGCTCATTTGTAGGGATCGCCATGCCGGTGTTCTGGCTGGGCTTGATCCTTCAGCTCGTGCTCGGTGTCGAACTCGGCTGGCTGCCGGTGTCGGGGACGCACACGGTGGGCGCGTCTACGCTGGGCGATCACCTGGCGCACCTGATCCTGCCCGCTTTGGTGCTGGCCTCCCGGTATGTCGCCTCGTGGTCACAGTACTTCAGGTCCAGCCTGATCGGCGTGCTTGAAAGCGACTACATCAGGATGGCGCGCGCCCAGGGGCTGTCTGAATCGCGCGTTCTGTTCGTCCACACCCTTCCCAACGCGATGGCGCCGATGATCTCCGTGATGGCCCTCGGCCTCGCCGACCTCGCCTCCGGCGCGGTGATCACCGAGACCGTGTTCGCCTGGCCGGGGATCGGCCGGCTCTTCGTGCAGGCCATGTTTGCCCGCGACTATCCAGTGCTGATGGGCGTCCTCCTCATGGGCGCGGTCACGGTTATCGCCTTCAACCTCGTGGCCGACGTTCTGTACGGCGTTCTCGATCCCCGGATTCGATATGAGTGAGCCGCTCTCCAGGGGCCCCAGCGTGTGGCGTCGCTTCACTCGACATCGCGCGGCCGCCGCGTCGCTGGCGTGGTTCGCGCTGGTGGCCCTCGCCTGCCTGCTCGCGCCCGCCCTGGCTCCTTATCCGTTCGACGGCATCGACCTCGACAGCGTTCGGCAGCCGCCATCGCCATCGCACTGGATGGGAACGGATGACCTCGGCCGCGATGTGTTGACCCGCATGCTCTTCGGCGGGCGGGTGTCGATTCTGATCGGCATCCTGGCCGCGCTCCTGGGGACGCTCCTGGGCACTGCCATTGGCGCCTCGGCCGGCTACTACGGCGGCATCCTCGACGGCATCCTGATGCGGATCACCGACGTCGCCTACGCCATTCCGACTCTGCCGCTTCTCATCGTCCTGAGCGCCTACTCGCGCGCCGCGTTGCCGTCGATGGTCCTGATCATCGGCTTTCTGAGCTGGATGACCACCGCCCGCGTGGTGAGATCGCAGGTTCTCACCATCAAGGAGATGGACTATGTCGAGGCCGCGCGCAGCATGGGCGCCACAGACTGGCGCATCCTCTCGCGCCATATTGTGCCGAACGCTCTGGGACCGATCCTGGTGGGGGCCACTCTCGGAATCGCCAACGCCATCATGATCGAATCGTCGCTCAGTTTTCTCGGCCTGGGGGTTCAGCCGCCAATTCCCACCTGGGGAAACATGTTGATGGACTCGCAGGCCACGATGGCCACGAAGCCCTGGCTCATGTTGTTCCCGGGCCTCGCGATCCTCTTGATCGTCCTGGCGGTCAATTTCATGGGCCGCGGGCTGAGCGACGCTCTCGACCCCGGGGACCCCGGCCTAGAACGCCTCCCGGAATGACGCCTGCGCCGCTTCGTACAGTTCGCCGATGTCGGCGCCGTCGACGTACATGTGGTTCACCTGCAGGCCCACGGGCACGAAGAGGCGCTCAGCATCCTCTCGGAACTTTCCGAACGCCGTCATGGGCTGGCCCGCGATGTGATCGCGGTGGGGGACGTGGGTGATGCCGAGGAAGGGAACACCGGGAACCGCGGTGTAATAGGCGAAGTCGGGCGCGCCGCCCCGGTCCAGATCGACCGTGGCGGAAGATCTGGCGATTTCATTGGCTGCCGCTTTCAGGAAATCTTCGCCGGCCGGATGCCACTCATGAGTCGCGAAGGTGAACGTCCGGTTCGGTCCAGGTACGGTCATGCCGATCCTCAGGGTGTCGTGAAGGACCACATCTTCACCTTCCAGGCGGACCCGAAACGCCTCGATCTGAAGCAGGGCGCGATGGAAAGCCCAGCAGAGTGCGGCGTAGGTCGATCCCGCGAGCTCCCGTGCGCGCTCGCGGATCTTCGCAGCGTCAAGCTCGAACGTCACCGCGTAGAACGGGGACGGGTTGGCGCGGTAGAACTCCAGGTGCGCCCGCCGCGGGTAGTCGGCGAGAACTCTGATGGCCATTGGGAGGAGCTTAATCGGTGGCCACAAGGACCAACGCCTAGACGTTGAACTTGAAGAGCATCACGTCGCCGTTGGCCACGACGTAGGCCTTGCCTTCCATCCGGTACCGGCCCTTCTCTCTGGCCGTCGCGATCGAGCCGCAATCAACGAGGTCCTTGTAAGCGACGGTCTCCGCCTTGATGAAGCCCCGCTCGAAGTCCGAGTGGATCACGCCCGCCGCCTTGGGCGCGGTGTCGCCGATGTGGATCGTCCAGGCGCGGACTTCCTTTTCGCCCGCGGTGAAGTACGTTTGCAGGCCAAGGAGGTGGTAGGTCGCTCGGATAAGCGGACCCATTCCGCTTTCGTCCACCCCGAGATCTTTGAGGAACTCCATGGCTTCGTCGGGCGAAAGGTCGATGAGATCGCTTTCGATCTGGGCGCTCACCACCACCGCCTCGCAGGACAGGTGCGTGCCCACATATTCGCGGACCTTCAGGACGAAGGGATTGGCATCGGCGGTCGCGAGATCCGTATCTTTCACGTTGCAGGCGAAGATCGTGGGCTTGTCGGAAAGGAGAAAGAAGGTGGCGGAGATGGCTTTCTCCTCCTTCGTCAGGTCCACGGTCAGGGCCGGTTTGCCGGCGTCGAGCGATGTCTCGATCTTGGCGAGGACGGCGTCTTCGGCCAGGGCCGCCTTGTCGCCGCGCTTGGCTTCGCGAGCCACTCGCTCGCGCTTCTTCTTCACCGTCTCCAGGTCGGCCAGCATCAGCTCGGTGTTGATGACCTCGATGTCGCGCACCGGGTCGACGGAGCCCGCGACATGGAGCACGTCCTCATCCTCGAAGCAGCGCACGACTTGCACGATGGCGTCGACCTCGCGAATATGGGTCAGGAACTTGTTGCCCAGGCCCTCGCCCTGGCTCGCGCCCTTGACCAGGCCGGCGATGTCCACGAATTCGATGGCGGCGGGAATAACCACATGAGTGCCCGCGATCGCCCGGAGGATTTCCAGTCGCGCGTCGGGGACGGTCACCATGCCCACGTTCGGGTCGATGGTGCAGAAGGGGTAGTTGGCCGCCTCGGCCTTGCGGTTGCGAGTGACGGCGTTGAACAAAGTGGACTTGCCCACGTTGGGGAGTCCGACGATTCCGGCTCTAAGCATCCCGTCAGGATATCGCGTCGGGCGTGGAAAGCCCCACTAAACTCGATGGCGATGATGGTTCAGGAGCCTGCGAAACGCGAGAGCAGTGATTTCGCCCCTCTCCTCGCAGTGAACGACCTGGTCATCCGGATCTCGATCGAGGGAGGCGACTCGGTGACGGCGGTAAGGGGGATCTCGTTCTCCATCGCCGCCGGCGAATCCCTGGCCCTGGTGGGGGAGAGCGGGTGCGGGAAGTCGATGACCGCCCTGTCGCTCACGGGACTCCTGCCCCGAAACGGGCGAGTCGTCCAGGGGACCGCCTTCTGGAGCGGCCGGGACCTTCTGGCCTTGCCGGCGGACGCCCTGCGCCGGGTGCGCGGACGGGACATCGGGATGGTCTTTCAGGATCCGACCTCATCATTGAATCCAGTCCTGACCATCGGCCAACAGCTGACCGAGGGTATGCGCGAACACCGCCGGATCCCCGGGTGGGCTCGGCTCGCGAAGGCGATCGAACTGCTCCAACTCGTGGGCATTCCGGACCCGGAGACTCGCCTCCGCAGCTACCCGCACGAATTCTCCGGCGGCCAAAGGCAGAGGATCCTGATTGCCATGGCCATCGCATGTCAGCCGCGGCTGCTCGTCGCCGACGAACCGACGACCGCGCTTGATGCCACCATCCAGGCCCAGATCGTCGAGTTGCTGAAGGGTCTGCAGAAGCGTCTGGGAATGGCCATCCTTTGGATCACCCACGATCTCGCCCTCGTGGCGGGCCTCGTGGATCGGGTGGCTGTGATGTATGCGGGCTTGATCGTGGAGCAGGCGCCGGTCCGCGACCTTTTCAATCGCCCTCGACACCCGTACACTCTTGGCCTGTTGAACTCGATGCCGCAAACGGGGGTTGGACTCCAAGCCACGGCGGCTCTCAAGTTCATTCCCGGGACGCCTCCGGACCTTCGAGCGACGACATTGGGTTGTTCGTTCGCGCCGCGCTGCTCGATGGTTCTGGATCGATGCCGGACCGAGCAGCCGGCGAGGGTGGCAGTGGCCGCGGGACACGAGTCGGCCTGTTTCCGGGCAGGGGAGTTATGAGCGCGCCCGCTCTGGTCGAGGCGCGCAATCTCAGCCTCCACTTCAAGGTGACCCAGGGCGCTCTGCGTCGGGCGGTCGGAACGGTCAAGGCGGTGGACAACGTCAGCTTCGATATCGTGGAGGGCGAGACGCTCGGGCTGGTGGGTGAGAGTGGCTGCGGAAAGTCCAGCACCGGCCGCGTCCTGCTGCGGCTCGCGAAGCCGACATCCGGACAGGTTCGCTTCGTCGGACAGGATCTGGGTCGATTGTCTCCGAGTGAGCTCCGCCGGGCGCGGCGCCAGATGCAGATGATCTTCCAGAGTCCCTTCACTTCACTCAACCCCAGACTCACCGTAGAGCAAACGTTGCGGGAGCCCCTCGAGATTCATGGCCTCGGTTCGAACAGCGATCGCGAGGCCCGGGTGCAGGAGCTTCTGGCCCTGGTTGGTCTCGACCCTGGCGCCGCCTGCCTTCGCCCGCACGAGTTCTCGGGGGGACAGCGCCAGCGCATCGGAATCGCGCGCGCCCTCGCCACCGGCCCGCGATTCGTGGTCGCCGATGAGCCGATCTCGGCCCTGGATGTGTCGATCCGCGCGCAGATCGTGAATCTGATGCTCGACCTAAAGGCCCGCCTTGGACTGACCTACCTTCTCATCGCCCACGATCTGGGCATGGTGCGTCATATGTCCGACCGGGTGGCGGTCATGTATCTCGGGCGGATGGTGGAGATCGCGGAGTGCGACGACCTCTTCGACCATCCAGGCCATCCCTATACGAAAGCCCTGCTGTCGGCAATTCCCCCGTCAGATCCCGACGCGGCCCGGGACCGCGTCGTGCTGGAAGGTGACTTGCCGAGCCCTCTGAATCCGCCGAGCGGCTGTCGATTCCGCACGCGTTGTCCGATGGCCACAGAGCTATGTGCCCTGGAGGAGCCTCTTCTCCGGGTCCTGGGATCGGGCCCCGCGCATCGGGTCGCGTGTCACCACGCATGAGCGGGCAGGGGGGACGAATCGCCCGTCGGGGGCCCTGGCGAGCGGCTGATGCGGGATACCCCTCGATCCCACTATGCTTCGCCCCAAATGCGGGAGAGGCTCAGGGTTGGGGTCATCGGGGCGGGGCGTTGGGCGGCGTCTGCACATTTGCCCGGGTTCTCACGCTCGCCGCTCAGCGAGATCGTCCTCATCTGCGACCTCGACCGCGACCTGGCCCTGAAGCGGGCGCAAGAGTTCGGCATCCCCGACGTGACCACCGATATCGAGGAGCTCCTGGCCCGATCGGACCTCGACCTGGTCGACATCGTAACCCGCGGTGATCATCAGGATCTCGTTTTCAGGGCGCTCGAGGCGGGGAAGCACGTCCTCGTCGAAAAGCCGGTCTGCCACGATTATCGCGATGTTCTGCGCGCCCACGCCCTGGCCGCGGCGAAGGGGCTCAAGACCAAAGTGGGTCTCACCTTTCGCTACGCGCCCGCCGTGGTGTACATGTTCGACCTCATCCGCGATGGCTTCATCGGGCGGCCCTTTGTGTTCAACGGATACGAGCAGAATTCGCAGTGGCTGGATCCGGACAACCCCATGGACAAGCGAATTCACAAGACGAAACCGGCGGGCGAGACGCCCTGGGGTATGGACCTCTCTCGTGAGGGCATCGCGGTTTCGTCGCTCGAAGGCTATGGCGCGCCCACCATCGACATCGGCCTCGAGTGCGTCGGCGAGGACCTTGCCCAGGTCGTGGGCATCCTCTCGAACATGGTGCCTTTCCGTCGCCGCACGAATCTCGACACCGCGCGCGAGCGGATCAATATCGACGATGCGGACATGTTCATGGCCGAGACGAAGAGCGGGGCGCTCTTCTCCATGCAGTCGAGCTACGTGACGGTGGGAAACTACCCCGGCATCGAGGCCAGAATTTTCGGATCCGCGGGAGCGATCAAGGTTCGTCTGGTCGACGAATTCGGCGTGATCCAGACCATTCACACCGCACAGCCCGGTGCCGTCGAGTTCGTTCAACGGGACATTCCCGCCAAGTACTTCCCGCCCGGGTTCCAGACCACGGATCCCTGGAGCACCGCTTTTTACGGCAACCTCGTCCATAATTTCTGCGAGGAGATAATGGCCGGCGGTCCGGTGAACCAGGGCAATTTCGCGCAGAGCGCCCGCGTTCAGGAGATCATCAACGCCGTGACTCATTCCCATCGCACCCGGCAGTGGGTCAACCTGCCGCTTGAAGGAAATGTCGGGACGTCGGGCGAGAGGAGTCCGTTCTGAATGAGCACTCTGGCCCCCCATCGTCTGCGCTTTGGAGTTTTGAGCACCGCTCGCATCGGCTGGACGTCGGTGTGCCCTGCGATCCACGCCTCGCGCAACGCTGAGCTTGGGGCCATCGCGAGCCGAGACCTTGGCCAGGCCGGCGACTTCGCCAAGGAAGCGCTGATCCCGCGGCACTATGGGTCTTATGACGAGTTGCTCCAAGATCCCGAGATCGATGCGGTTTATATCCCCCTTCCGAATTCGCTCCATCTCGAGTGGGCGATCAAGGCGGCGGAGAGGAAGAAACACGTCCTTTGTGAAAAGCCGCTGGCCCTCACGGTGGGGGAATGCCTTGAGATGCAGGCCGCCGCGGACAAGAGCGACGTGCGTCTCATGGAAGCATTCATGTATCGATTCCATCACCGAACCCAGCGACTTCTCGATATGGCAAGGGGCGGGGTGGTGGGCGACCTGCGAATGATCCGGTCCGCCTTCACGTTCCGACTGACCCGTCCCGACAATATTCGACTCCGCGCCGACCTCGGAGGCGGCGCGTTGATGGACGTGGGCTGCTATTGCGTCGACATCAGCCGGCGCCTGGCCGGGACCTTGCCGGTCGAGGCGCAGGCTTGGTCGACCCAGGGCTCTTCGGGTGTCGATACCCAGTTCGCCGGGAGTCTGCGTTTCGAAAACGGTCTGGTTGCGCAGTTCGACTGCGCCCTCGACATCGAGCGGCGCGAGTTCGTGGAAGTCGTGGGCGTCGACGGAACTCTGGTCGCGTCCGAGGCGTTCGTCTCCGGCCCGGGCGGCGTGGAGATCGTGGAACGGCACGGACGTGGCCCGGAGACAAGGCATGCCATCGCGGGCGAGGATCCCTATCAGCGGATGGTGGAACACTTCGCCGACGCGGTCCTCACCGGCGAGCCGGTGCGGTACGGTGTCGCGGATGCCGCGGGCACGATGGCGATCATCGAAGCCCTGAAACGGTCCGCGGCGGCCGGCGGCAGACCCATGCCGGTTGAGGATCAGGTGCAGTGAGCGATCCGCCGAGACTCACGGTTCTCATCGCGAGCTACCTCGAACCCGAACACGTCGCTCGGATCCGGGCGGTGGACGAAGGCGTTCACGTGATCTACGAGCCGGACCTGCTACGCAAGCCGCGCTACCCGGCCGACCACAACGGCATGGCGACGCCGCGGTCGGTGGAGGATGAGACCCGCTGGCGCCTTCTCCTGGCTGAAGCGGACGTCCTGTTCGACTTCGATCACACGAACGACGCGGATCTGCCCGAACTTGCGCCGAGGGTGCGCTGGATCCAGGCCTCGAGCGCGGGGATCGGCCAGTTCGTGGCCCGGCGTCGGTATCACGAGCGGATGAAGGGGACGGTCTTCACCACCGCGAGCGGTGTTCACGCGGTTCCGTTGGCTGAGTTTTGCGCCCTCGCCCTGCTCGCCTTCAGTCGCGGCCTGTTTCGCATCCATGAGCTCCAGGGCCGCAAACACTGGGAACGCTTTGCGGGCACGGATCTGATCGGCCGAACCGTGGTGATCTTCGGCCACGGGGCCATCGGCTGTGAGGTCGGGCGGATCGCCCGCGCTTTCGGCATGAAGGCGATCGGGGTGAAGCGCTCGGTCTCGGGAGGGGACCCGGCAGCGCATCACGTGGATGAACTCCATCCCGCGTCGTCGTTCCGAACCCTCCTTCCGCGGGCAGAGTTTCTCGTTCTCGCCGCGCCGCATACGGGCGAGACCGAGGGCGTCCTCGGAAGAGAGGAATTGAACCTCATGCCCGAGGGCGCGGTGCTGGTCAATATCGGCCGAGGCGCGCTGGTCGACGAGGAGGCGCTGATCGATGCTCTGCGCACGAAGCATCTCGGAGGAGCCGTCCTCGACGTCTTCGCCACCGAGCCTCTCCCGATCGACAGCCCGCTTTGGACCATGCCCAATGTGCTGGTGAGTCCCCACTCCGCGAGCACCAGTGATCGCGAGAACGGCCGCCTCACCGAATTGTTCTGCGAAAATCTCGGACGATTCCTTCGAGGCGAACCGCTCCGGAACGTCCTCGATGTGGAGCGGCTCTATTAGATCTTCAGATAGCTCCACTCCTTCGAGAAGGGCACGCGGCTCATACGGACCGAGCGGTCTTTGAGGACCAGGAGCCGGTCCGAAGGATTGATGCCGCTGCCGCTCTTCTCATCGTAAAGGCCCGGCTCGACGGAGAAGGTCATGCCTTCCTCGATGACAGTATCGTCGCCGAGGGCGAGGCTGGGCGGCTGATGGCCCTCGTAGTTCTGTCCCTGGCCGTGTCCGGGGCGGTGGTAGATGAAGTCCTGCATTCCTCTCTTGATCTGATGCTCGTGGACCTTCCATGCAACCTCCGAGCACTGAACGCCCGGCTTCACGTTCTCGACCATGATTTCGACGGTCTCGGCCACTACCTGCCACATCTTGTCGTGACCCGGCGTGGAAGGCACGATGAATTGGCTTCTTGGGGAGGATCGGCCAGCGATTGAGCGAGCGCAGCGCTCGCCGCCGAACTAGCGGCCAGTCCCGTGCCGATGTTTCGAATGAAGTCGCGTCGAGAAGCCATGGTTGTCTCCTTTAGGGGCGTGTTGAGATTCGAGGGAGAACGGGTTCGCCTCGACGATGTTATGCGGCCTCGCTGGGATCGACCCTTAAGATGCGATGCGTTCATGGGGAGGAAGAAGGCCGCAAAGAAGGTGCTCGGTGGAGGCGCTGCCTCAGATCCCGGGTTTGAGTCCCCGCCCTCCAATGTCCTTGCCGGGCAGAAGGTGCGACGAGGCCAGGCCAGGATCATTCTCGCCGTCGTCGCCTCGGTCGGATTGGGAGTTCTCGCGGTCGTGCTTCGAAGCGGGGGACCTGGCGCGACTTCGGTTCGCCGTGATCCAAGCCTGAGCGTCCTTCTGATTACCATCGACACTCTCCGCGCCGACGCGCTGGGGGTGTATGGGAATCGCGCCGTGGCCACGCCCTGGATGGACCGGCTCGCGCATGAAGGCGTTCGCTTCGAAACCGCCCACGCCCAGAACGTGGTCACCCTCCCCTCGCACGCGAACATCCTCTCCGGTCGGTACCCCTTCGACCATGGCATCAGGGACAACGCGGCTTTCCGGTTCCCGGTCGAGCAGGGCACACTCGCCACGATTCTCACCCAGGCGGGATATCGCACCGCCGCGTTCGTGAGCGCTTTCCCCCTCGACTCACGCTTTGGCCTTGACCGGGGATTCGACGTGTACGACGATCGCCTCGGCGACCCGGAGAAGCGCGCGGGCTTCCTCATGCAGGAGCGCTCGGGGCGCGATACCGTGGCGGCCGCGAAGGCCTGGCTCATGGCCCAGGGCGCGGCGAAAACTTTCGTCTGGGTTCATCTGTACGAACCCCATTTCCCCTACGCTCCGGCCGAGCCATTCGCGTCCCGCTTCGCCTCCGACCTTTATCACGGGGAAGTGTCGTACGCCGACTCTTTGCTCCAACCGCTTCTGGAACCTCTGCTCATGAAGGGCAAAGACGACCACACTCTGATCGTCCTGACCAGCGATCACGGAGAGGGCCTGGGCGAGCATGGGGAAGCAACCCATGGCATTTTTGCCTACGAGACCACACTGCGCGTCCCCCTGATCGTCCACGCTCCGGCGCTTCTCAGCCCGCGGGTGGTGGCTGACCGGGTGCGTCACGTGGACATTCTGCCCTCGGTGCTCGACGCTTTGGGCCTGATGCCGCCTCCCGACTTACCCGGGCGCAGTTTTCTCCCCGTCGCCAATGGGCAGGTTGCTTCTCCTCAGGCGAGCTACTTCGAGGCGATGTCTTCCGCGCTCAACCGGGGATGGGCGCCTCTGGCCGGTCTGATGTCGGATCGCTACAAGTTGATCGATCTCCCGATCCCGGAATTGTTCGATCTCGATCAGGACCCGCACGAGACGCGGAACCTGGCCGCGACGGAGCCGCAGAAGTTCGAGGAGCTTCGGGCTGCTCTGTCACGGGTGCGCGCGGCTGATAAAGGGCTCAGGAAACAGAAGGAGAGTACCGAGACGCGCGAACGGCTTCGCTCCCTGGGGTATCTGGCCGCGTCATCGACCCCTGCCTGGAAGGGCGGTCCGACGGAGGCCGACGATCCCAAACGCCTTATCGGCCTGGATGCGGACCTGGAGGAAGTCGTGGGTCTTTATGAGGCTGGAGATACGGGTTCGGCCCTGGTCAAGGCTCAGCAGGTCGTGGACGCGCGACCGAACATGGCTCTAGCCCTTCAGTACCTCGGCTTTGTGCAGCGGGAGGCCGGAGACATCGAGGCCGCAGTGGCTTCGCTTCGCCGGGCCGTTCAGGCGCAACCAGGCGACGAAAGTGTGGCCGCTCTGCTGGGGGCCTATCTGACGGAGGCGGGCCGGCCCGGGGAAGCCGCCGAAGTGCTCCGTGTTTTCGCCCAGGGCCCCGCGCCCGATCTCGAGGTTCTGATGGTTCGCGGAGGCGCCTTGGCGCAGCTTGGCCGACCCGGGGAGGCGGTCGCCACTTTCGAGAAGGCGCTCGGTCTCGACCCGACCAATGCTCAGGCGAAGTCCAATCTGGGCACCGTGTACCTGATGACCCGGGACTATGCCCGGGCCCGTCAACTCATGGCGGAAGCCTTGGCCCTTGATCCGGAGGTGTCCCGCGCCCACAACGCTCTCGGGGTCATCGCGTTTGAAACCGGCCACGCCGATGAGGCCATCTCGCACTGGATGCGGGCGGTCGAGATCAACCCTCGCGAATGGGACACCCTGTCGAACCTTTGCCGGGTTCTGATCGGGCAAGGCCGTCTCGAGGAGGCGCGTCCGTACGTCGACCGTTTTCTCGGGGAGGCCCCCCGAGCTTCTTATGCGGCCGAGATGAAGGATTACCGGACCGCGGTTGGGCGGTAGTCAGGTTCATTCTGTTGTACCCTGCGGTCCAGAGGACCGTCGGCAATCCGGCGAATTGGAGTCATCGGGGCTTGAGAATGCGAAAAATCACACAAAAGCCCTGATTCCAGGCCATGTTCAGTCCTGGCCTGACCTTTGCTGCAGTCTTCCCACAGTCGGTCAATGTCTGCCGCCGTCGTGCGGTCGAATTTGGGAGGGCTTGCGTATGAAGAGAATTTTGGGGTTAGCCATGGCGTTGATCCTGGCCACTGCGCCGGGAGCCTGGGCTCAGATCACGGGTGGAAACATCTATGGCACGGTGACAGACAGCTCGGGGGCCGTTCTTCCCGGGACCGCGGTCACCATGACGAGCGACCGAACCGGTGCTCGAACGATTACCAGCGGGCCCCAGGGGGAGTTCCGCTTCCTCAACCTCGACCCCGGCGCGTATAGGATCGAGGTCGTCCTGAGCGGATTCGGCAAAGTGAGCCGTGATGCCACCGTGAACGCCGGTTCGAATCTCAGTATTGCCTTCTCCCTCAGGGTGGCCTCCCTCACTGAGGCGGTCGATGTGACCGCGGAGGCGCCCGTGATCGACATCAAGAAAGTCGGCACGTCTACCACGCTCACCAACGAAGAACTCTCCCAGACTCCGCAGTCCCGCGACCCCTGGGCCGTCCTAAAGACCGTTCCCGGCGTCATGGTCGACCGGGTCAGTATCGCGGGCAACGAAGCCGGCCAGCAGTCGGTGTTCTCGGCCAAGGGGGCCTCGCCCTCAGACTCCGTTTACACCTATGACGGCATCGTCATCACGGACTCCGCCTGCGGCGGCTGCTCCTCGATGTACTACGACTTCGACGCCTTCGATCAGATCAAGGTCGATACCGGCGGCAACGACCTCTCAGTCATGACCGGCGGCGTGGGCTTGAACTTCATCACCAAGCGCGGCACCAACGCGTTCCACGCCACCGCGCGAGGGTACCTCTCCAGCAGCGACCTGCAAGCGAATAACGTTCCCGACAGCCTCAAGAGCGACGGCCGGATTGCGGTGGACACGAACCCGGATCGGGCCGCGGATCGGATCGACCGCATTCTGGACTGGGGCCTCGACATCAGCGGGCCGATAGTGAAGGACAAGCTCTGGTTCTGGGCGGCCTACAACAAGAATGACATCGAGCTCATCCGCATCAGCCAGACGAAGGACCGGACCCTCCTCCACAACACCAACGCCAAGCTGAACTGGCAGGCCAGTTCGAACGACATGGTCTCCGCCTCGTACTTCTACGGCAAGAAGGAGAAGTTCGGGCGGTCCCCGGGCTATGCCGGGACGGAGCCGGATTCCATCCTCGTTGACCAGGGCGATTTCGGTCCCGACTTTGGACCGTTCTCCGGTTTGAAGGGTCTCTTCAAGATTGAAGACAACCACGTCTTCTCCCAGAACTTCTTCATGAACGCGAAGTACGCGTACTTCGGCTGGGGCTATGGCTTCGATCCGCGCGGAGGAATCGAGAACTCCGGCGGCGTCGACTTCACCACGGACACTGCGTACGGCTCGTCGCTGCGATACCGATCGCTCCGGCCCTGGCACGTGGTCGACGTCAGCGGCAGCTACTTCAAGGAAGGCATGGGCGGCAACCATGAGTTGAGATTCGGCTTCGGCTATCGATACAACCCCGTTCACTCCAGCACGCGCTACGCGGGCAATGGGTCCGTCGCGAGAAAGTTTGGCGACGGCCCGGGCGAATCGGTGGCTGTCCTCTTCCGGGACCGCGTGGCCTTCTTCAAAGGCACCAACACCGACTTCTACATCGGCGATACCTTCACCAAGGGCCGCATGACCCTCAACGCGGGCCTTCGCTATGACATCCAGAAGGCGTCCAACGAGGCAAGTTCCGCTCCCGCTCAGCGCCTTGTTCCGGACCTCTTCCCGGGCGTCACCGTCGATCCGGGCAACCTTCAGGGCCTGGAGTGGAAGAACGTATCTCCGCGCGTTGCCTTGACCTACGCCCTCGATGAAGCACGCAAGACCGTGGTGCGTGCCTCCTACGCGCGTTACGCCGGCCAAATGAACTCGTTCGAAACCACCAGCAACAACGCGGCCGGGACCTACTACCCCTATGTGGCGTACAACTGGGTAGACAAGAACGGCGATCACCTGGCCTCACGCGACGAAATCCTGACCAGCGAAGGGATCCAGTACTCGTACGGCGTGGATCCGAACAACCTCGGAAGCAACGTCTCGCTCAATCAGATTGATGCCAATTACAAGGCGAACAAGGACAATGAATTCATCGTGGGCCTTGACCGGGAAGTCGCAGCAAACTTCGCGGTGGGTGTCGCTTACACCTACCGCAAGGGCGTCGATCTTCCGAACTGGACCCCGCGCGTCGGCCTCACCGTGAACGACTACACGGCGAACGCTCCGGTCACGGTCAGCACACCGCAGGGTACCTTCACCGGTCAGTCCTTTTCGCCGAATCCAAACCTGGTGACGGGCGCCACGATACTGACCAATCGGCCGGACTACCACCGGACCTACAACGGCATTGAATTGTCGGCCACCAAGCGTCTGGCCAACAAGTGGATGATGCGGGCGGGGTTCGCTTACATGGACTGGACTGAGCATTTCGACGGCCCGAACGCGTTCCAGAACCCAACCAGGACGCAGAACAAGTCGGGCCAATTCGGGGGTCCCGGTGTCGAAGGCGGACAGGTGATCATCAAGTCGTACGGTTCGAAGACGGACACCTTTTACAACTCGAAGTGGCAGTTCACCGCGAGCGCCTTGTATCAACTCCCCCATGGCTTCGACCTGGGCGCCTCGATCCTGGGCCGCCAGGGGTATCCCTTCGTCGCAATCATGCGGCTGCCCGCCGGAGACGACGGTCGTCCGAACATTCTGGCCACGCCGGCCGTCGACACCAACCGTTTCGACAACCTGTGGGACCTCGACTTCCGTTTGGCGAAGAAGGTGAGCCTGGGAAGCAAGACCGCGCTTCGGTTGAGCGTGGATCTGTTCAACGTGCTCAACGCTGACACCGTGCTTCAGCGGGCTCGGACCGTGAACGCGTCCAACACCGGAGGCGTCAACAGCTCCTTCGATCGCGTGAACGAGCTGATCAACCCGCGAGTCGCGCGCATCGGCGTTCGTCTCGAGTTCTGATCTCGGGCCGATAGCCTTTTAGGCCCCGGGGGACTTCCCCCCGGGGCTTTTTTTCTTTTGGGTAGAATCGAAGCGATGGCGCGGCAGAAGAAACGTGCGTCCGTCTCGGACCCATCGCCGTCGGCCGGTTATCCCGCGCCTCCGGGCCGGTCACGCGCGCGGCGCTGGGTCGTCTGGCCCGCGGCTGCCCTGGGCCTCGTTGCGGCTGGCGTCTGGGTCATGCGCGAGGGTCGCCCACGCTCGCCGAATGTCGTCCTCATCACCGTCGACACTCTCCGCGCCGATCATCTCGGCTCATACGGCTCCAAGGGCGCGGACACGCCCGTCCTCGATGCCCTTGCCCTGAAGGGTGTGAGGTTCGAGCGCGCGTTCGCCTCGATTCCCCTGACCGGCCCGTCGCACGCCACGATTCTCACCGGCCTCTATCCTCCGGTCCATGGCGTGCGCGACAACGTCGTCTTTCCTCTTGCCCAGAGCCACCAGACCATGGCCTCGATCCTGAAGAGGCAGGGGTATAGGACGGGCGGCTTTGTCTCCGCCTATCCGGTGGCCGGAAATTTCGGGTTCAGCGAAGGGTTCGATGAGTTCAGCGAAGGATTTCACGAGGCCGCGAACCCAGGGGAGGGCGCGGCCGAGCGGCCGGCCAACGAGGCGGTGGACGCGGCTTTGGAGTGGCTGGGGAAGGA
>JAENWE010000081.1 GCA_016650185.1 Vicinamibacteria bacterium
ACTTTTTCCGAAGCAGGCCAACGGACTGTCTCAAGCGAGCATCGCGGCGGGAGCTGCGGTCGGCGGAAGCGTACTTTTGACTCTGTTCCTCCTCGCCCGATCAGGCTATGCCACCGGCGCCGGGACGCCCTACGATCAGCCCGTTCCTTTCTCCCACAACCATCACACCACGGGCGTGGGCATCGACTGCCGCTACTGCCACACGTCGGTCGAAACATCGGCCTCGGCATCGATTCCACCCACCCAGACCTGCATGAACTGCCATTCTCAGATCTGGACGAACGCGCCCCTGCTGGAGCGGGTTCGTGAGAGTTATCGGACGGGAAAGTCCCTCGAATGGCGCAAGGTGAATGATCTTCCTGATTTCGCCTACTTCAACCATTCGGCCCACGTGAACAAGGGTGTAGGTTGCACGACCTGCCACGGCCCCATCGGCGAGATGCCTCTTGTCTATCAGGCCGAGTCCCTCCAGATGGAGTGGTGCCTCGCCTGTCACCGGAATCCCGAGAAGTTTCTGCGCCCAAAATCCGAAGTCATGGCGCCGGTCTGGGAGGCGCCCGCCAACCAGCTTGAACTGGGTCTGAAGTTGAAAGCGGAATACCGCGCCAACCCTCGTCTTTCCTGCTCCACCTGTCATCGCTAGGTCTTAGAACGGAATCCATGAGCGACGTTCATATACCGATTTCGCAAGTGACGCGTGTGTCCCGGGGAGCTTCGGGCGCCAAGCCCAAGTTCTGGCGAAGTCTCGACGAGCTCGCGGGTTCGGAGGACGTCAACGTTTGGCTGCATCGTGAGTTTCCGGAGAAGGCGTCCGAGTTCACCGACCCCGAGGGTCGGCGCCAGTTCCTCCAGTTGATGGGCGCGTCGGTGGCGCTCGCCGGCCTGTCCTCGGCGTGCACGCGCCAGCCCGCTGAAGCCATCGTCCCCTACGCAAAAGCGCCTGAGCAATTTATTCCCGGGAAACCGGTTTATTTCGCCACCGTGCTTTCGACCGACGGCGCGGCGCAGGGCGTGCTCGTGGAAAGCCACATGGGCCGACCGACCAAGATCGAAGGAAACCCCGACCACCCGGGGAGCCTCGGTTCCACCGACCACTTTGCCCAGGCCGAGATCCTGAACCTCTACGACCCTGATCGTTCCAAGGCGATCACCTATCGGACGGAGCCCAGTACCTGGGCGGCCTTCGTCGCCGCCATTCGTCCGGTTCTTGACGCGCAGAAGGCGCTCAAAGGCGAAGGCCTGCGCCTGTTGACGCCGACGGTCACGTCCCCGACCCTCGCCGCTCAGATCGGCGAGCTTCTGAACCAGTACCCCCTGGCCAGGTGGCATGTTCATGACCCCATAGCGCGACGCAACGCGATGGACGGCGCGCGCCTCGCCTTCGGTCGCCCGCTTCAGCCGGTGTACAACTTCGCTGCGGCCGACGTGATCATTTCCCTCGACGCCGACTTCCTCGGGCTCGGCGGCGACAAGGTGGCGAATGCGCGCGCCTTCACCGCCCGCCGATCTTTCGATACGGTGGCCGACAAGGAAATGAACCGCCTCTACATGGCGGAGAGTTCGATTTCCGTCACCGGCGGAAACGCGGATCACCGCATGGCGGTGCGCGCCGCGGAGGTGGAGGGCATCGCGCGCGAACTGGCGTCCCAACTTGGTCTGTCCGTGGAGAAGGGCGCTCTACCCTCCTCCGCCATGGCGATGTCGATCGTCGAGGCCATGATCAAGGACGCGAAGGCGCGGCCGACCCGGACCCTCGTGATGGTCGGCGAATCGCAGCCGGCATTCGTTCACGCTCTCGGCTTCGCCATCAACGAGAAACTGGGCAGCCTGGGCGCGACCCTGATCCTTACCGAGCCGGTCGAAGCGAATCCACCCTCTGCAGAGAACTCCATCGAGGCCCTCTCCGCCGAAATGGCCGCGGGCAAAGTGGACTCTTTGTTCATCCTTGGCGGCAATCCGGTCGCCACCGCGATGCCCGACTCCGGCTTCGTGCCGGCGATGAAAGACCAGACCAAGGTGGCCCTCAAGGTTCACCTCGGATTGTTCGATGACGAAACCTCGGAACTGTGTCACTGGCACCTTCAGGAGGCGCACCCGCTCGAAGCCTGGGGCGATGCCCGAGGCTTTGACGGCACCCTGTCGGTCCAGCAGCCGCTCATCGCACCCCTGTACGAGGGCAAGAGCAGCCACGAGTTGGCGCAGGCTCTGCTCGGCGATTCCGTCTCGACCGGTTACCAGATCGTGCAGGCGGCCTGGAAGCCCAGGATCCAGTCGACGAACTTCGACAAGGGCTGGCGGCGCATTGTCCATGACGGTCTTCTGCCCAATTCGGCGTTCCCCGCCGTG
>JAENWE010000082.1 GCA_016650185.1 Vicinamibacteria bacterium
CTCCGAGCGTCGCGATGGTGGCGGGGTCGAGCGAGACCACGTGGGTGCGCCTCTCAACCTGACCCGGCAGGTTGTAGGCGACATGTCCGTCCGCTCCGATCCCGAGGATCGCGAGGTCCAGGCCGTTCTGACCGGCGATCGCCGCCTCATAGCGAAGACACTCGGCTTCGGGATCCGCGACTTCCCCGTCCGGGATAAACCTTCGCGCGGGCGCGACACCGAGCGGGCCCCAGACGTGCCGGGTCATGAATTGGAAGAATGTCTGCGGCGCGGACTTCGGGAGCAGCACTTCATCGAGGTTGAACACTACGGCCTCGTCAAGATCAAACTGCCCGCTTTTTCGCCGCTTTGCCAAAAGGCTGTACATCTCGATCGGCGTGCGGCCGGTGGGCAGGGCCAGCACCAAACGCGGATTCGCGCCCACTGCCTCCTCGAAAAGCGAAGCCCCTCGAAGGGCCACATCGTCGCGGAAAGACAGAATCTCGAGTTTCACAGTTCGGAGAAGGTGATGAGTTCGACCCCCGCGCGCTCGATCGCCGTCCTCACCGCGGGGTCGCACAGGGCCTGCAACTCAAGGACGCGAACTGCGGCATAGGAGCTTGAAGCCAGAAGTTCCTCATCCTCGTGGGCGGGGTGGCACATCATTTCCGTCGAACCCTCAGGCAGTGCCTCAATAAGGGAAACCAGATTCAGTACCGATACGCCTTGGTCGAAGAATCCCTCCTCGAACCAGTCCGTCGTGCGCAGGGCTCGGGTCCTCAGATGGTCAGCCATGGCGCCGCCCGCGTTCCGAACCGGCAAGCCCTCGAGCCGGGCGAGCGCGCAGACCGCCTCGAAGACATCGGGGCGGCGGTGGGAGTGGTGGTGCGAATCGAGATGAGTGGGCCGCCGTCCGAACACGGAGACGAACCTTTCGAACTGGGCGGCCACCTCGGCGGTGATCTCGCGCGGATTCGCCCCCGACAGGCCATCAGGCTTTTTCGGTTGAAGGCCGCTCACGTCCACAAGAGAGGGAACGGAAGCGGCCGGCAGCGCGGTGCGGGCACCGGTCAGGGCCACGTGAAGGCCGATGCCGAGCCGCGGATTCTCGAGGGACAGGCGAGCCGCCTCCTGAACACCCTCATGGTTGACCATGGCTGTCGCGCTGGTCACGATGCCACGGCGGTGCGCCGCGAAGACGCCGGTGTTGATTCCGTGAGTGCGGCCCAGATCGTCGGCGTTCACGATGAGGCGCTTCATGACCCTCCATGGCGCGAGCGATACAGGTCCATGGCCATCGAGAGGGCGCCCTCCGAGGGATCGCGGGTCAACCGATGGGGGATGGCCCCGGCGAGGCCCGCTTTCTTCGCCACCGCGTCGACCAGGGACGGCAGACCCTTGAACAGGCCGCCCGCGAAGATCAGGGGATAGGGCGACCCGCCGAAATCGATCTGGCGGACAACCGAACGGGCCGCACTCGCGAGTTCGGTCGAGGCCTCCTCGATAATGCTCAGGGCCACCGGATCCCCGGTCTGAGCCACAGCGATCACAGTGGCCGCCAGTTCGGCCAGGCGCTCGCGAGTCAAACCGCCGCCATAGGCCATGGCGGGAAGGTCGGAGAGAGCGCTCACCGTGAGCACGCTGAAGAGAGCGTCCCTAAGAAGTGTGGCCTCTCCCCTCCCCTCGGCCGCGCGAACGGTGGCAAGGAGCGCGCGATGGCCGATCCAGCCCGCCGAGCCTTCATCCGCGAGCAAGGGGCCAAGGCCGCCGGCGCGCGCTGAGCGGCCGTGGCGATCAACTCCGTAGGCGATCGATCCCGTGCCTGCGATCACCACGACTCCCACCCGATCATGAGCCCCTGCGGCGATCGCCACCAGGGCGTCGTTGACTACCAGGGCATTCCCACGAAAACCCAGCCGTCTCAGGAGAGCCCGGATAATCCCGTCTTCGCCGGGCCGATCCACCCCGGCCATCCCCAGGCACAACGCTTCAGGCCGCTCCTCTGGGCAGAGCTCGTCGAGGAGTCCGGCCAGGACCTTCTCCACCGCCAGTTCTCCGTGCACATGAAGGTTCGCACCCGCGCCCCGCACGGTCCTCAGAATTTGGCCGGACGTGTCCGCGACCACGCCGATGGTCTTGGTGCCCCCGGCATCCACTCCGACAATGAGCGCCACGAGGCCTCGACCGGCTAGCCCTCGAAAACGACGATATCGCGCCGATTGCGGTGCTTCTCGTTGTAGTCGAGACCGTAGCCCACGACGAAGAGATCGTCGATGGTGAAGCCGATGTAGTCGACCTTCACTTCGATCAGCCGCCGCGAGGGCTTCGAAAGAAGCGAGGCCACCCGGATCGAGCGCGGACCGCGGGCCTTCAGCAGATTCACCAGATAGTTGAGGGTGAGGCCGGTGTCCACGATGTCCTCGGCGATGATGAGGTCACGCCCCTTGATGCTGGTGTCGAGGTCCTTCGAAAGCTTCACCTCACCCGACGACTTCGTGGCCGCGCCATACGACGAGACCGCGATGTAGTCCATGGTGAGGGGCAGATCGATCCACTGGCACAGGTCGGTCATGAACGGACAAGCCCCCTTGAGCACCGCGATCACGTGGGGCTCCTCTCCGCTCATGTCCTTCGTGATCTGCTCGCCCATCTCGCGGATGCGTGCGGAAATCTGATCTTGGGACAACAACTGCTTCATAGGGGTTTGCAAACTCCAGTCGCGGATAGCGAATTTCAGAACCAGGATCGCCCATTCGAGATTGAGGGCTCTGACCTTAGCAAATATTTGACTTTGACCTTTCATGGCTGCCGGGTCTAGAGTCTGCAGATGGTTGGCGAGGAAGCACCAGATCTTGGGGGGTGCCCGTTCAGTCGTTCAACATATTGGATTCCACGACGCGACCCCAGGGCGCGCGATGACCGATCAAACTCAGCAGCGAGAGGAAAATTAAGACATGAAGGCTACTAACAGGCTTTGGCAAGCGATCGCGGTCGCTTTGGCGTTCGGCGCCATAATCGCGGGGCCTGCCGCGGCCCAACCCACCACCGGGTCCATCGTCGGCACCGTGGTGGATCAATCCGGGGGCGTTCTTCCGGGAGCTAGCATCGTCGCCATCCACGTTCCCTCCGGCACACGATACGAGTCGGTGAGCCGCTCAGATGGCCGCTACGCAGTGCAGGGCGTGCGCGTCGGCGGCCCCTATGCGGTCACCATCAATATGTCGGGATTTCAGGCGAAGACGATCCAGAACATCAACGTGAGCCTGGGCGTCACCAGCGACGTGAATGCCACACTGAGCACGGCCGCCCTGACCGAGGAGGTCACGGTGACGGCGGAGTCCGACTCCGTTTTCAGCTCAGCCCGAACCGGCGCCGCCACCGCCATCAGCCGGAATGTGATCGCCACCCTTCCCACCCAGTCCGATCGAATCGATTCCTTTGTCCGTCTTTCCCCCCAGGCCAGCGGCAAAGATCTCTCTTTCGGCGGCGCCGATAACCGGTTGAACAACATCACCGTGGACGGCTCCTACTTCAACAACTCCTTCGGTCTGGGTGCTGCCCCCGGGGACCGCACCAACGTCGCTCCCATCTCCATGGCCGCGGTCGAGGAGATGCAAATCAACGTGGCTCCTTACGACGTCCGCCAGGGGCACTTCGTCGGCGCATCCGTCAATACCGTGACCCGCAGCGGCACGAACTCGTTCCAGGGCTCCGCCTATTGGTGGTTCCGCGACCAGAGCCTGGTCGGGAAGGACGCCGGAGCGAACAAGTTCAACCCCGGCACCTTTGACTTCCACAAGTACGGCGCCTACCTCTCGGGCCCGGTCATCAAGAACAAGCTCTTCTTCTTCCTGAGCTACGAGGACGACGCGACGACCCAGCCGGGCACAACCTTCACCGCGAATACGGGCGGTCAGACCGTCGGTGGCAACACGACCCGCGTTCTCGCCTCCGATCTCGATGCTCTGAGCTCGTACCTCAAGACCAACTTCAAATACGAGACCGGTCCCTACCAGGGATACAACAGCGAAACACCTTCGAAGCGCTATCTCGGGAAGCTGAACTACAACCTGAACGACCGCAACAAAGTGTCGGTCCGTTACAGCCAGCTCGATTCCAGCACCGATGTTCTGATGTCGAACTCGTCGTCTCTGGGCTTCGGCAACCGGCGCAGCAGTACCACCGGTCTTAATTTCCAGAACTCGAACTACCTGATTCTCGAGAACAACCGCTCAGCCATCGCCGAGTGGAACAGCACCGTTGGCAAGGACAGCGCGAACACCCTGATCGTCGGCTTCAACAAGTCGGACGAGAGCCGCGGTTTCCGCGGCGATTTGTTCCCGATGGTGGACATTCTCCAGTCCGGTTCGGTCTACACCTCCTTCGGCTTTGAGCCGTTCACGCCCAACAACGAATTGCGCTACAAGAGCTGGCAGTTCCAGGACAACTTCACGAAGTACCGGGGCAAGCACACCTTCACGGCGGTCGCAACGGCGGAACGATACGAGTCCGAAAACGTCTTCTACCCAGGCTCCCAGAGCGTCTACGTTTACAACTCTCTGGCCGATTTTTACGCGGATGCAAACTCTTTCCTTGCCAATCCGAACCGAACCACGTCGCCCGTGACCCTCAACCGGTTCCAGGTCCGGTACCTGAACATCCCTGGCCTCGACAAGCCCACCCAGCCGCTGGAAGTCTGGTACGCCGGAGTCGGGGCGCAGGATGAGTACCAGGTGTCCAGGAACTTCAAGGTGACCGTCGCCCTGCGCGTGGATCGCCCCTCGTTCGGCGACACTGGATTCCAGAACTCCGTGGCCGACGGCCTCACCTTCCGCGATGAAAACGGCGCGGCCGTGAAATACGAGACCAAGAAGCTCCCCGATCCAAATCTTCAGTGGTCGCCGCGGTTCGGCTTCAACTGGGATGTCAACGGCGATCATTCGCTTCAGGTGCGCGGCGGCTCCGGAATCATGTCGGGCCCCCCGCTCTACGTCTGGATCTCCAATCAGGTCGGCAACACCGGCGTGCTCACCGGCTTCGACGATCTGAGGAACACCACCGCCCGCCCCTTCAATCCGAGTCCTGCCGCCTACAAGCCCACCAATGTCACCGGTGCTCCGGCCGCGAGTTATGAGCTTGCCCTGACCGACCAGAACTTCAAGTTCCCTCAGGTCTGGCGCACGAATATCGCGGTGGACAAGAAGCTCCCATGGAACATGGTCGGCACCGCCGAATTCCTGTATAACCGCGACGTCAACGGCATCTACTACATCAATGCCAATCAGACCGCCCCCAACTCGAGCTTCACCGGGGCGGACAACCGACCGCGCTGGACTTCGACCTCCGCCAACCGCATCTATTCGAACATCGCGAACGCCACCGTTCTCAAGAATCAGAACGTGGGCCGGTCGTGGCACGGGTCCGTTTCGCTCGAGAAGGCGTTTCGATCCGGGTTCGCGAAGGCGGCATACAGCTATGGCGAAGCCAAGAACACGGTCGATCCCGGGTCCATCGCCTTCGGGTCGTGGGCCAACAACGCTCAGTCCAGCAACCTCAACAACCCTGGCCTCGGCTACGGGACGAACTCTCCCGGACACCGTTTCTTCGTGGCGGCGACCTACGCGAAGGAATACCTGAAGCTGGGGAAGACGTCCTTCTCGATCTTCTTTCAGGGCGTGCAGGGCAACACCTCGTACACGGTCAGCGGCGACCTGAACAATGACGGAACGTCCAACAACGACCTGATCTACGTTCCGAACAACGGGTCGGAGACGACCTTCGTTCCGTTCACCAGCGGCGGGCGTACCTTCACCGCCGCCGAGCAGGGCCAGGCCTGGGAGGCCTATATCGCTCAGGACAAGTATCTGAGCAACAACCGCGGCCGGTACGCGGTGCGCAACGCCGTATTCACTCCGATCGCAAGGCAGACTGACGTCAGCATTGCCCAGGATTTGTTCCGCAACCGGGGCGGAAAGCGACACTCGCTCCAGTTCCGGGCTGACATCCTCAACGTGGCCAACCTGCTCAACAAGAACTGGGGCGTCGGAAAGCGTCTGGTCAGCACCCAGCCGCTGATCATCGCTTCGACCGCGCAGGGCGGTCCGATCAGCGCCGCGGGAGCCCCTCAGTTCACCCTCCGGGCGATCAACGGCGAGTTGATGTCGACAACCTACCAGCCGACCGCGGGCGTGGGTGACGTTTACCGCGTTCAGTTCTCGCTGCGGTACAACTTCAACTAGGAGCCGTGAAAGGGGGCGGACTCCCCCAGTCGCGCAGGGCCGAGCGGGTTTCCGCTCGGCCCTGTTTGTTTTCGGGCGGGAATCGGCGGCGCGGATTTGGCTTTGAGTCATCGGCCGCGCGGCGTTAGACTCCGCTCAACAAATTCAGATCGTCCGACCCCCGAGTGCGGTCTCCCCTCCAGACCGGATCTCATACGTGTTACCCGCAACCATCATTTGAGGACTCTTATGAAGCACATTTTGAGAAACTGGCGGAGGGTGGCTCTCGCCATGGCCCTTCTTATAAGCATTGACGGACTGGCAGCCGCGCAGGTCACGACCGGCGCCATCGCCGGCTCGGTGGCCGACGCCTCCGGCGGTGTGCTCCCCGGGGCGACGGTGACGGCGGTCCACGACGAGACCGGCATCCGGTCCACCGCCGTAACCGGCACCGATGGACGCTATTCGATTCTGAATATCCGGGCCGGCGGTCCTTACACCGTCGTCGTCGCGATGCCCGGCTTCCGGAACGGCACCCAGACGAAGGTCGTTGTGCCCCTCGGTGACACCGCGGTGGCAAGTTTCAGACTCGCCCTTGAGACCATGACGGAGTCGGTCGAAGTCGTGGCCGAACGGAGCATCATCTCCCCAACCGCGAGCGGGGCCGCCTCGAACGTGAGCCAGGAGGCCATCGAATCGATGCCCAC
>JAENWE010000083.1 GCA_016650185.1 Vicinamibacteria bacterium
CCCCTGAAGTCATGGGTCGATAGCGCGAACCAGGCGCCGACCGATTTTCCGATCCAGAATCTGCCCCTGGGCGTTTTCCGGACCAGTGGAAGCCGTTCGACGAGGCTGGGCACGGCGATCGGCGACTCCGTGCTGGACCTGCGGGCCTGTCTCGATCGGGGTCTGCTCACCGGAATGCCGACCGGCATCCTGGAAGGCTGCGGGGAGGAGACGCTGAACGGCCTGATGGCGCGGCCGGATGTTGAGAGGCGAGCCCTACGCCATCGCCTGTCCCACCTTCTCCGGGCCGAAGCGGCCCAGGTGACCGCCAAGCCCCACGCCGCGGAAACCCTGATTCCTCAGGGCGACGTTCGCATGGCTCTGCCTGCGCGGATCGCCGATTACACCGACTTCTATGCCTCGATCGACCATGCCACGAATGTGGGGTCGATGATGCGGCCCGACAATCCGCTGCTCGCGAACTACAAATGGATGCCCATCGGCTATCACGGGCGCTCGTCGTCCATCGTGGTGAGCGGCACAGACATCCGGCGCCCGAGCGGCCAGATCGATCCCGCCTCGCCGGAAAAGAAGCCTCACTTCGAGCCGTCACGGCTCCTCGACTACGAACTGGAGATGGGAATCTTCGTCGCGGAAGGGAATGAGCTGGGAGCGCCCGTGCCCATCACCGAGGCCGGGCGGAAGATCTTCGGACTGTGCCTGCTGAACGACTGGTCGGCTCGGGATATTCAGAAGTGGGAGTATCAGCCGCTGGGACCGTTTCTGTCGAAGAGCTTCGCGACGTCAATCAGTCCGTGGGTGGTGACCGCAGAGGCCCTGGCGCCGTTCCGGGCGGCGGCGGCGCACCGGCCCGAAGGCGATCCTGTTCCACTGCCTCACCTCAGGAGCGCTCACGACCAGGCGCTCGGCGCCTTCGACGTCAAACTCGAGGTGTCGCTCCTGACCCGAGAAATGCGGACGCGCGGACGCGCGCCGCAGCGTATTTCCGGTTCGAACGTGGCCTCGCTGTACTGGACGCCGGCCCAGATGATCGCCCACCACACCAGCGGCGGATGCAATCTGAACCCCGGGGATCTCCTGGGAACCGGCACGATCAGCGGCATGGCCAAGGCGTCGCGAGGCTGCCTGCTCGAGCTGACGATGCGAGGCAAGGAGCGAATCGACTTGCCCGATGGCGAATCGAGGGCCTTTCTGGAGGACGGGGACGAGGTCATTTTCAGGGCGTTTTGTGAGCGCGAAGGCTTCGCCCGGATCGGATTCGGCGAGTGCCGTGGCGTGGTCGTCGGTTGATCGTCATGGCCGAGCCTTTCGCCCGAAGCCGAACCGGAACCCGCATCGCGAATCGGTGGCGCGTGACGGCCCTGCTCAGCCTAATCGGCGTCGCGGCCGCCGCCCTGGCCGCAGATCGGCCGCGCGCTCGCGATCTCGGCATCAGGCCCGGGGTCTTGCAACCGGGGCCGCTCAACGCCATCACCGATGTCGCCGGAGTCCGGGTGGGCCAGGTCACCCTTGTCGAGGGCGACAAGGTCCGCACCGGAGTGACCGCCATTCTTCCCCATGAGGGGAACGTCTTTCAGGACAAGGTTGCGGGGGGTGTCTTCATCGGCAACGCCTTCGGAAAGCTGGCCGGCTCGACGCAGGTGCAGGAACTGGGCACCATCGAGACTCCGATCGTTCTCTCAAACACTCTCGCCGTCGGCGCCGTGGTCGACGCGGTGGTGGGCTGGACGCTCGCTCAGCCCGGGAATGAGGCGGTGCGATCGGTCAACGCATTGGTGGGCGAGACGAATGACGGCGGGCTGAGCGACATCCGCTCGCAGCCGGTTCGCAAGGAGCACGTGTTTGCCGCGATCCGCGAGGCCCGTGAAGGTCCGGTCGCCGAAGGGGCCGTGGGCGCCGGGACCGGAACCGTCGCCTTCGGGTTCAAAGGCGGCATTGGGACGTCGTCGCGAGTCGCTCCAGTCGAGGGGAAGAACTACATAGTGGGTGTTCTGGTTCAGACCAACTTTGGCGGTGTGTTGTCGGTCGATGGAGTTCCGGTGGGAAAGGAACTCGGGCGACACCCGTTCGCGAGGTCGAGGGCGGGTTCGGCGGGATCGGGTTCGGCGGTCGATACCGCCGACGGCTCGTGCATGATCGTGGTGGCGACGGACGCGCCTCTCTCGCCGAAGGACCTGAGTCGCCTGGCTGCACGCGCCATCTTCGGCCTCGCCCGCACCGGGTCTTCGTATTCGAACGGCAGCGGCGATTTCGCGATCGCCTTTTCGACCGCGAAGGAACTCAGGGTGGCCTACGGATCGACCGCGGTCACCCCACGCCCCTCGCTTCTCACCGAAGCGGTGTCGCCCCTCTTCGAAGCCGTCCTTGAGGCGACTGAGGAGGCAGTCCTCAACTCCATTCTGAAAGCGGAGACCACGACGGGAAACGGCCGCACGGTGGAGGCCTTGGACATCGATCGCCTGAAAGGCCTGCTCAAGAAGTACGGCCGCTAGCCCAAGTTCCCACTATCGGTGCTTCTTCGTCTTCGTCAGCCGTGCGCGACGCTTCAGCAGATCGTCCTCCAAGGTCGCGAGGTCGGAGCGCCCGGTGACGAGGTCCAGGCCGTCGTCGACGATCCGCAGCGCGTCGGCCTTGTCCTTGCGCGTGTGCTCGAGCAGCATGGCCAGTTCGCGGTGCGCGATGGCGCTCGCCAGGCTGACCGCGATCCGCCAGAGCCTCTCCGCCTCATCATGATTCTTGCGCGCCTTCGCGCGGTAGGCGAGCCGCACGGTCGCGTCGACGCGAGCCCGGCCCGAACCATTCTCGGCGATGACCCGGTAGGCCTCCTCCGATCGCTCATCCAGATCGGCTCGCTCCAGCACGCGGCCCAGGGACAGTATGTCGAAGGCGTCTTCGGGGAGCGCTCCGGGCTCGGAGACCATGGCCAGCGCCTCGCCGGTCAGGGCCGCCAGCGAGACGATGTCCTGGAGATTGTGCTCGAGGACCTGGACCATCAAACGGCCGTCTTTCCGGCGAAGGTATTCGAAATAGCGCTCGGGAATGAAGGCGCCCGGGATGTCGTCTTCGCGGTGAAAGCCCATGACGCCGCGCTCCAGGGACTGCAGGGAACAGGACTCCAGCCGCGCCTTCCACAGCCTTCGTCCCGGATGGAGCATGTCGAGGTGACGGTCGGTCTGGCGAAAGACGCGCCGCTGAAGACGGAAGCGGCTTTCCAGCAGAGGGATGTCAAACTGCTTTCCGTTGAACGAGACGATGGTGTCGAAGCGTTCGAGGTCGCGCTCGACCGCGCGGATGAGGGCCTTCTCTTCGTGGAAGTCACGCATGAAGTACTGGCGCACCACAAAGGCATCCTCGGCAATGAAGCCGACCGCGACGAGGAACGCCGCGGTTCCGGCGCCTCCTGAGAGACCGGTGGTTTCGGTATCGATGAACGCGGCCTTCCTGGGATCGAAGTCCTCGAGGTTCACCGATGCGGTGAGGATCCGTGCCGCGTCGGGCAGGGCGTTCACGAGCTTCTCGAGCGAAGTCCGGCCCACCCGCGCGTCGAGCCGGAACGAGGCGTCGCGCAGCAGAAACTCTCCATGGATTGAGGTCACGATCTCGCCCCCGATCAGCTTCGCGAGGTCTTCGGGCGGTCCCTCAAGGTCGTAAACGTCGGCCACCCGAACCGCCTGCGGTCCCACGCGATCGTCGGTTCCGGGGTCCGCGCTGTCGAGTTCAAGCAATGACGGCTGCTCGGCCTCCCTTCCCCCGCTGCTGCGCCGACTCCGCACCTGCTGATCAATAAGCGCCTGAAGCCGCGCCTTGAGTGAGAGTGGCCCCGGCCCTGTCTCCGACCCTGAACCTGCTCCCGGCGCCGATCCCGAATCCGAACCCGAACCCGATCCCGAACCCGGCCCCGACTGCCCAGACCCCACGGGAAGCGACGCACCGCCCCTCCAAGAGTCAGTCCGCGGAGCCTCCGGCTCCACGCGCCCACGCTCCTGTACCTCACGGAGCCGATCCTGAAGAGACCGCGCCATCAGTGCTTGCCCGTCATCGCGAAGGACCCGAACGTCCCACCACCCCCGTCATCGCGAAGGACCCGGAGTTCCGTCTTGGACTGAAGCGATCTCGGCGTCGCAGAGATTGCTTCCTCGCCTGCATCTCGGCGCCCCCGATCCCCCGTCATCGCGAAGAACGCGGACGTCCCACCGCCCCCCGTCATCGCGAAGGACCCGA
>JAENWE010000084.1 GCA_016650185.1 Vicinamibacteria bacterium
CCGCCGATCGTAACTATGCGGACCGAGTGTTGGATTCGCTGGGCGAAGGCGGCGCAGCGGTCGTCCCGGGGCTGTGGTACACGGAGGTGGTACACGTCTTGCGGAGCTCCGAAATTGACGATCTGCTGGGCGAGTCCGCGCTGACCGGCTTCATTTATCGCCTCGGACAACTGCCGATCGAAATGGACACTGCGTCGCCGTCCGCCGTGCAATTGGCGGTCGCGGCTGTCTCGCGCGAGTTCAAGTTGTCGGGCTACGACGCGCAATACCTTGAACTGGCCAAGCGACAAGCCTCTCCCTTGGCCACATTGGACAGGGATCTGCGAAAGGCGGCGAAGAAGGCCCGAGTCCTGGTGTACCTGCTCGAAGGATAGGGCCTGCGAGGCCCATTGCCGGGGCCGCGCTCAGGCTCTGAGGGGGCGACGTATCGGGCCGTCGTCCTTGGCCGGCCCTCAGCCGCCAAACGTTCCGCGCAGTTGCGCATGGAGGTGTGCCATGGGCCGATCCATGTGCAGGCGGCCGCGCTTCATGCCGTCCAGCACGGCGAAGCAGGATCGCAGTTCCGTCTCCTCCACAGAGACGATCGCCAAGCGTCAGGAACGTCACGTGCATCTTCACTTCGAGCACCCCTCGAGGCCCCGGATCCTGACGTGCGAGAAGCGATAGCGGAGGAGGCCGCGTCCGGCTCGCGACTGGTCGCTTCTGCGCGAGGAGCTTACCGAGTTCGCCTGGAAGTCCGACGGCGAGCGGGTGTCACTCCCCGGGGCCGAGCCTCGCTCTGAGCAGGACCGGCAGAGTCAGCGAGCCAATGGCTCCGGGCGAATCGGCGGCGCTCCTTCCTTCGGCTGAGCGAAGGTGGCGGTGCACTTGAAGTAGTCGGACAGATAGGCGATACGCCCCTCGGCGTCGAAGTCGATCAGTGTGACCACCTGGTTGGTGTACGGCGCGCCATCCTTCGCGAGCGTCCCCGTCGTCTCGTGGAGGTAGACGCAGCGGGAGGCAGCAACCGCGTAGATCTCCCGCACCTCCCAGTGGAAGGTCTTGTACGTGGCGAAAATCGCGCGGAGCAGGGCGAGAACTCTCCTCCCCCCGACGACCGGCTCGCGCGGCGGGACCCAGAACACGGTCGACTCCGACATCCACCGCGAGAGGCGCTTGACGTCGCGGCTCTCCATGTCCTCCATGAAGGCGAGGACACGTTCTCGACTCGGCGCACGGTTCCCAGGCACGGTCATGAGACGGGGGATCGTAGCACGCGCCCGAAGGGATCACCCCGCGAGGCCAAGCGAACGATCTGCCACGCGCGACCACAATCGCGTGTTCGCATTCGGCGATCGTGGCAACCTCCTCGCGGCCCTCTCGACTGTCGGTCCGGCTTGCAAATTCGTCGGGCTTGACTCGGCCCCGCCGCCTCACACCCTGCTCTCGACGCGGCGCCAGAGCGCGCCCTGCTGGCTCTCGTAGACGACCGCGCCCTCCTGCTCGAAGCGGAAGGCGTATTTCACGTAGAGGCCTTCGGGCATGCGCCGCACCCGCGTGCCGCGGCATTCGACGCGCAGCGGCGGACCGATGCTGGCGAGGCGTCCAAACCGGGCGTTCTGGATGTTCGTCCCAAGCCCGGTCCACCCCTCGGCGTGACGAAGGTCGAGCACGAAATATGCGTGGGCGAAACCCAACATGCCCGAAACGTGCACCATGAGCCCGGCGGCGACGTGCTGCGGGTGCTTCTCGGGATGGACCCGTTGCAGCGCGGTGAGCGGCAGGCGGTCGTGGGTCGGCATGCTCGCGACGATGAGGCTCGCCTCGCGGTCGACCAGCAGGATCTCGTCGAAAAGGATGGCCTCGGGTGCGTAGAGGCAGTCGGCCACGAAGTCCGGGTCCAGCACGTGCCCAGTGTACAGGCCCCCCTCGCACGGATCGGCGCCTCTCCTCTGTTGACGTACCCCTGGAACGGCTGACGTGAGACCCCATAAGGCCGCTGCTGCGGCAGCAAACATCCAGGACACTAGACACCGATCCCGCACCCAGTCGGGGCGGCGGCATCCTGGTTCAACCTCGCCGACCAGGTGATCCTGAGACTCGTCTCGCGCGCGGTGAGCCTTGCTCTCTACACCCCGGGCAGGCAGAGGCAGGCCGACCGGATCCTGATGTCGGCTTTCTTCCAGACCCGTTCGAATTCCCTTTCGATATCTGCGGCCTCGGCGTTCTTCTTCTGGAGTCGCAACGCCCGTCCCAGGCCGTACAGGCCCCAGCCATTTCCGGGAAGCCTCTCGAGGTCAGCGCGGAAAATCGCTTCGGCCTCCGGGAAACGTCCGGCCTGCAGGAGGGCCGCGCCAAGCGAGTGTCGGGTGGGTTGAATCCAGTCGGGCGGCTCGTCGTAGCGAACCTTGTCTTCCCGAACCACCGCTTCGCGCAACGCCGCGAGTCCGTCCTCGACCTTGCCGGACCGGAAGAGAATCTCGCCCTTCATCAGCCATTCGGCCACGTCAAGAAGGTCGGACCCGGTGTTGTTTCCGAAGGCGGCCTCCTTGGGCACCCGGGCCCGCGCTTCCGCGAACGCGGACTGTTCCTTGACCGCGTTGGGCAGATCCTCCTTCGCGGTGTGCGAGACGGCGCGGGCGTAGTGCTGCATGGCCCGGGAGATGGGAGTGAAGTCAGGAAAGAGCGGCCGGGCCAGGATGTCGTCCCAGCGGCCAAAGCGCATGAGGACCTCAAGGGGTGCTGCCATCAGGCCGTCCGCCCAGGGATTCTCCTTGAAGAATTCAAGCGGGATGTCGGCCACCATTTCTTCAATGGTCTTGAGGGCAAGAGCGCTCTGCCCGGTCATCATGGCCGCGTACGTGAGCATGTGGTAGTTGTGCGACATGTACAGGCGATAGAACCCCTGCTCGGGGGCTTTGGCCGCGTAGCGGCGGTCCGCCTCGATGGCTTTTTCGTTCGCGACGATGCCTTCCTGCCAGCGTCCGCGCCGAATATCGATGTGCGATGGCATGTGGACCAGGTGCCCGAGGCCTGGCTGCAGGTCGCGAAGCGCATCGGCGGCCCGGTCGGCCTTTTCCGGATGCGGGGAAGCCTCGACCGCGTGAATCATCAGGTGGTTGCCGAAGGGGTGCTTGGGATCAACGGCCAGAACCGAGTCGAGTGCGGTCAGGAGCTCTTCGGTGCCCGGCTGGGGCTTGCCGTCGGGCAGCCACAAATCCCAGGGACGCAGGTTGGCGAGCGACTCCGCGAACAGAGCGCCCACGTCGGCGTCCTTCGGATTCGCCATCCAGACTTTGCGCATTGCCACCGCATACGCCTGATTGAGCTCGGCGCGATCGGCGGGCTGCGGATCGGCATAACGGGTCGAAAGCGCCGCGACCAGATCCTTCTCGATGGGCGTTCCGTTCGCGGCCAGCGCCTGCGCTTTCGCGACTGCCTCCCAGGCTGCCTTCTCATGCTCCGGAGGCACGGCCATGTTGTTGATGTGGGGCCCCTTGGCAAGGGCCAGGCCCCAAAACGCCATGGCGCACGTCGGGTCGATTTCCGCAGCGCGCTGGAACGCCCGGATCGCCTCATCGTGGTTGAAGGCGTAGAGGAACGCGAGGCCTTGATTGAAGTACGCCTGGGCTTCGGGCGATGTGGTGGTGACCCTGCGAGAGAGGCCCCCAAGGCCTTCGTAGTGAGGGACGGCCTGCGCCGGTGTCGCCGCTTGAGCTGCGGCTCCGAACGGGCTCTGTAACGATGCGACGGCGGAGAGAAACGCGATCAGGTGGGTGCGACTCATGGTGAACCTCTCGGGAATGTGGAAACGACGAGCGCGAAGACGATGGGGATACTACCGAACGTCAGGAACCTTCGTGAGGGCGGCTCGCCTTGGCTCCCACTCGCAGTCGTTCTTTCAGCCGAGTGAGTCCCTGGTATCCAGTTCGAGGATGGTCGACATCAGGACATCCGCGCCCTGCGCGATCTCGTTCCAGCGGGAAAGCTCGCGCGGAGAGTGCGAGATGCCGTCGACGCTGGGGACGAAGATCATGCCCATGGGACCGAGGGTCGCAATCGCCTGAGCGTCGTGGCCTGCTCCGCTCGGAAGACGCATGGCCTTGAGCTCGAGGCCGGCCGCCGCTTTCTCGATGGCGGCTTGAATCGTGGGAGTGGCCCGAGCGCCCTCGTGCCGGCTAGTGAAGACCACGTCGATGTCGGTGTTCGTCGCCGTGGCGATTTCAGCGCAGCGTTCCTTAAACGCCACCCCGAGTCGCGCCACCTTCGCGCCGTCGAGGTCTCGAAATTCCACGGTCAGTTCGACGTCGCCGGGAACGACGTTGGGGGCGTTGGGCTTGATCGACATCTGGCCGACCGTGCCGACTTGCGCCCCGGACTCGCCTTTCGCGATCGAATTGACCGCGAGCACGATCTGAGAGGCCGCGACCAGGGCGTCCCGTCGCTCCGCCATGGGCGTGGTGCCGGCGTGATTCGCAAAGCCTCGAACGTGGACGTCGTAGTCGTCGATGGTCACGATCCCCTCGACCACTCCGATCGGAATCCGGGCGCGATCGAGTTTGCCGCCCTGTTCGATGTGAAGTTCGAGATAGGCGTGGAAGGAGCCCGGAGCGCGCCGCGCCTCCGCGATTCGGGACGCGTCACCGCCGATTCTCTTGATCGCCTCCCGTTTGGACACGCCTCCTTGGACGCGGTCGAACTCATCGCTTTCGATCAGACCGGCGGCCATCCGGCTGCCGTGGAGTCCGCTTCCGTAGTTCGACTCCTCGGCCGCCCAAACCACGTATTCGAGCGGATGGCGTGTCTTGACTCCTTTTTCCATCAGCGTCGCCATGACTTCGATCGAGGACATGGAGCCCACGTCGCCGTCGAAGTTGCCGCCGCCGCGCACCGAGTCAATGTGCGACCCGAAGAGAATCGGCTTCTTGCCTGGGATCGTGCCCGGTCGAAGGGCGGAGATGTTGCCGGCCGCGTCGATCTTCGGCTCGAGCCCGATCGAGTGAATCTCGCTTTGGAGCCAGGTTCGTCCCTGGATGTCGGCGTCGGAGAAGCCCACGCGACTCACACCGTCCGCAAACGTTCCTCCCGCCGGGCGTCCGAAGACGCTCAGATCTTCGAGTCTCTTGCGGAGGCGAGTCGCGTTGACCCGAGGCGGCAACGGCGGCTGAGCGATCGACGGCAAAGCGGGCGAGAGGGCAAGAAGGGTAAGGCCTTGGGAAAATTCGCGGCGGTTCATCCCATGATTGTATTGCGGCGGCGCGCCGTTCGTGCCGAGGGTCCCGGGCTCGATTCGGCGGGACAGGCCCTTTGTTCGTGCGGTCCGCCCTCCGCTTTGTTGGTTCCAACTCCCATTGAACCCCTACCGAGGTGGGCGATCTAACATGCCGTCTTCCCCCTGGTCGCGACCACACCGCCGAACCGCTGGGATTGGAGGCTTTTGACTATGAATCGTTTCTGGACCGCTGGACTGTCGGTTCTTCTGCTGAACGCATCGGCCATCGCCGATGATGGGCCCCTTCGTGGCTTTACCGCCGAGAGTGCGGCGGAGCAACGCCAGTGGGAGGAAAAGCTGCGCGCGCTCCCGAACGCCGATAACCTCCGCGAGTCGATGCGCCTGCTCTCCGCTCGTCCGCATCACGTGGGCTCGGCCTACGGCAAGCAGAACGCGGAATGGATCCTCGCCCGGTTCAAGGAGTGGGGCTGGGACGCGCAGATCGAGACGTTCGGCGTTCTCTTCCCGACCCCGAAGGGGCGTCTGCTCGAGATGACCGAGCCCAAACGCTTTGTGGCCGCCCTCGATGAGCCCGCTCTGGCCATCGACCCAACCTCCGGACAGAAGACCGAGCAGCTTCCGACCTACAACTCCTATTCCGTGGACGGAGATGTGACCGCGCCGCTGGTGTTCGTGAACTACGGCCTGCCCGAAGACTATGACCGCCTGGAACGTCTTGGTATTTCCGTAAAGGGCGCGATCGTGATCGCCAAATACGGCGGGTCCTGGCGCGGCATCAAGCCGAAAGTGGCGGCCGAGCATGGCGCCGTCGGCTGCATTATCTATTCGGATCCGAAGGACGACGGCTACTTCGTCGATGATGTCTTTCCGAAGGGACCGATGCGGCCGGCGAATGGCGTGCAACGGGGGAGCGTCATGGATTTCTCCGCCTCCTGGCCGGGCGACCCGCTGACTCCCGGGATTGGCGCGACCACCGACGCCAAGCGTCTCGACCTGAAGGACGCGAAGAGTCTGACCCGGATTCCCGTCCTGCCCATCTCGTACGGGGACGCGCAGCCCCTTCTGGCCGCCCTCGGCGGACCGATGGCGCCCGTGGAATGGCGCGGCGCGCTGCCGATTTCCTATCACGTCGGTCCTGGTCCGGCCAAGGTGCATTTGAAGCTGGCCTTCAACTGGGACATCAAGCCGGTTCACGACGTCATCGCCCGCATCCCCGGCTCGTCGAATCCCGAGCAGTGGGTCGTGCGCGGCAACCATCACGACGCCTGGGTCAACGGGGCCGAGGATCCGATCTCGGCGATGGTGGTGATGCTGGAAGAAGCGCGCGCGCTCGGCGAACTCGTGAAGCAGGGGTGGCGGCCGAAGCGCACCATCGTTTTTGCGGCCTGGGACGGAGAAGAACCGATGCTGCTCGGCTCCACCGAATGGGCCGAAGCCCACGCGGCCGAGTTGCGGGAACATGCGGTTGCGTACATCAACACCGATGGCAACGGGCGCGGCTATCTGAGCATGGGCGGGTCTCACACTCTGGAGCGCTTCATCAACGACGTGGCCCGAGACATCAAGGACCCCGAAACCGGGCTCTCCGTGAAGGAGCGCCGCCGTCTGGCCGGCCTCGCGCGGGTCAGCGCGGAGGATCGCGCGGAGCTGCGGAATCGCCACGATCTGCGGATCGACGCCCTTGGCTCCGGCACCGATTTCACCGCCTTCCTCGATCATCTGGGCGTCCCGTCGATCGATCTTGCTTTCGGCGGCGAGGACGACGGCGGCATCTATCACTCGATCTATGACGATTTCTACTGGTACACGCACTTCTCCGACACAGACTTCGCGTATGGAAAAGCGCTGGCCCAGACCGTGGGCACTGCGGTCCTTCGTCTCGCGGACGCCGATCTGCTGCCCTTCGAGTTCACGGGACTCGCGGACACGGTGAAAATGTATCTGAAGGAGCTGCGTACGCTCGCGGACAATCAGAGGAACGCGATCGTCGAGCGCAACCGGCAGATCGAGGAGGGCGTGTTCCGCGCCGCCGAGGATCCGCGTCGCAAGACCGTGGCCCCGACCCACGAGGAGGTGCCGCCTTTTCTGAACTTCGCACCGATGGAGAACGCTTCGGTGGCCCTGGAGCGCAGCGCCTCGCGCTACGAGGCGGCGCTCGCCAAGGCCTGGGCGGCCGGGGTGCCCGCGGCCACGATTCAGAAGCTGAATCAGGGTTTGAAGGACACCGAACGTCTCCTCACCGATGACGCGGGCTTACCGCGCCGTGCCTGGTATAAGCACCTCCTGTACGCCCCCGGTGTCTACACGGGGTACAACGTGAAGACGGTGCCCGCGGTTCGCGAAGCCATCGAGGCCAAGGCGTGGGCCGAGGCGGAGACCGAGATCGCGCGGGTGGCGAAGGCGCTGATGGCGGAGTCGGATTTCGTCAACGGAGCGGCCGTCGAGTTGGAGCGCCACGGCTCACGCTGAGCCGTGGACGTAACGCGGCGAGGATCCGATCTCGCCGCGAGATAGGATGCGCCGCGAGGCAAACCCTGACCGCGACAGGCGGTCGGATCCAAGCCACTGGCGGCGCCGGGCGCGCGGACGGCTGGACACTGGTTCAAGGGGAACACTCACACCCGACTCCATCCGTGACTGTTGGAGGAAGCCCACCACCGTCATCGCGAAGGACGCGTCGTTCCGCGTGGCCTGAAGCGATCTCGCCGTCCTGCCGAGACTGCTTCGTCCTATGCATTCCGTCGTGGTCCTCGCAGTGACGGGAGAGGGCCTGAAATCAGCCGTTTTCGAACGGGCTTCTCGACAGCGACGGCGACAGCACTCCGGACAATGTGGTCCGCTGGTACCGCGAGCACGGCTGCCAGTTTCTCGTCGTCGCCGACCACAACTTCCTCACCAGCGTTGACACCCTGAACGCGCTCCACGGAGCGGAACGTTCGTCGACTACTCGAGCGCCTCGGCCGATACATCGAAACTCTGGAAGAGACGACCCAGCAGCAGTGTGGCCGCGGCCACTTCGATCCATACCGGGATGGAGGCCAACAGGGCCGCGGGCGCCAGCGCCCAGGCTCCGATCCAGGTCCAGCCCGCCCAGGCCACGAGCGCTCCCACCAGGGCGGCGGGAATTACGGCGACGACGACGATCACCATGCTCCCGAACAGCGAGAGAATGCGCCCGCCGGTTGCCTCAAAGCCCCTGACCCGCTTCTGCCCGGGCGGAAACCAATCGGGCCACGCGAGCACCGCCGCGTTTTGAATCACCAACGCGGCGGCGGCGAGGGCGGGGAGGAACAAAGCCAGACCCACAGCCCCTGGGATTCCGTAATTGCTGAGGACCTCTCCCGCGCCCTGGCGCAACGGGGAAGTCAACGAGAGGCCCGCGTTCTCCTGGCGGAGGAGCGCCCACTGACTGCCGGCCAGAACCGCCAACAGTGCGCCAAGAAGACCCCAGATCCACACCAGGCTTACGATCAGGGGAGCCACCAATTCCGCCAGGGCCAAACGCGGGGCCGACACAGGCCAGCTGCGCAGAACCGATGCCTGCTCCAGGTCCGACCGAAAATCGATGCGCAGACCAATAGGAAGAGTCAGAGTGAGGAGGGGGGCCAGCAAAGAGAGGACCAACGCCAGCACCGGGAACAGGACTCTCCCAGTCGGCGAGCCTGCGCCCAGTAAGGCGCCGACAAACAGCGCGAGCCAGATGAGAGCCAGGCTCAAGGCGATGGTGCGCAGGCGAGAGCGGCTGCGGGAGAGAAGGTTCTTCCAGACGATACCCAGCTCCGGGATCCCTTTGGAGCTGAGGTAAAAGGGAACCACCTCACGTCGCGACGGTGGCGCCGGGCCCGTGACCTGGCCTCTGCTGCGTCGGGCGGCTCGCTCCGCGCTTCGTTGTGCCCCCGCGACCGCAGCTTCCTCGAAGCGTCCGCTCACCCGGACCACCCAGGCATACAGGAGAAGAAGGACGGTCAGGGCCGCCGGGACCCGTCCCAGAAACACGACCGGATCCGCGCTGAAGGCGGGGCCAAGCAGAGCGCCGAACGGAGCAAGCAGGATGTGAGGCACAAGGCTGTCACTCCAGGTGGAGAGTTCGGCTGAGACCAGGCCCAGGGAAATCCCTCCGACATTCGCCAGGGCTAACACCATGCGCAGACCGTCGACCACCCATCCCATCAGGGCCAACCCGATGAGGACCGCCACAGCGGCGGAACCAAGTCGGAGGATGCGGCCGCGGCCTTGAGGCATTTCGTCCCATTGAGCCTTCGAAAAGGCGAGGCCGGTTGAGTGAAGCTGAAGAGCGGACAGCACGATCCAGGCGGCGGCCACCCTCTGCCAGGCGTGGGGGGAGATTCCCCGGCCGAAGAACAAGCCTGCGATCAATGACCCGAAGATGAGACGCAGCTGGGAACGCAACAGCGAAAAATGGACTACTGCACGGGGCGGCAGGGGCGCCGGCAACAGAAACTGGACGTCAGCCTCGTTCAGGGAGAGCCGAGGAGTCCCCTTGACGAACAGCCAGGACAAGATGGCGAAGATCGCAAGCGCCAGGCTCGCCAGCAGAAGCAGCAGAGACGTCACCTCGGCCGAAAGGCCGGCGCTCGACAGGGAGGTCCGACTGCCGGGGTTTCGGGTCAGGAGTCGACCGAAATTGAAATAGAAATAGGCGGCCCCGACGATGGTGCCGATGAGATAGCGCGGCTCGCGCAGCCGCGTCAGTCGCCGCCGCGTCATATTTGCGGTCGTGCGAGCGATCAGGAAGGCGAAGATCCTCGGGGTCGAGGGCGGACGCCAGGTCATTGCCTTTGGTCGGGCACTTCGACGGCGCGGAGGAAGGCGTCCTCGAGCGAAACATCGCTGCCGCCAAATCGGACGCGGACCTCTTCAAGGGTCCCGATCATCACCATCCGGCCCTGGGAGAGGATGAGAACGCGGTCGCAAATCTCCTCGACGAGGTGCAGGAGGTGCGAGGAGAGGATGACCGAAGCACCCTCGCCCGCTCGGCGCACTATGGTCTGCTTCATCCGCCGAATGCCTCCGGGGTCGATGCCGGTGAGCGGCTCGTCGAAGATCAGTACCTTGGGGTGGTGGAGCAACCCGCAGGCAATCACCAGTTTCTGCTTCATGCCCCGCGACAGTTCCGACGGGAAGGACCGCTCCTTGCCAGCAAGCTCCAACTCGTCGAGGAGCCCTCGCGCCTTCATGTCTGCGTCCTCGACTTGGTACAGCCTGGCCGAGAGCGCAAGGTGATCCGCGACCGTCAGATACTCGAAAAGCCTCGGCTCATCGGGCATGAAGGCCAGGTTCTGCTTGGCCTGAACGGACTCGCGCAAGAGATCAAAGCCGGCGAGGCGAATACTCCCGGAGTTGGGCGGGAGGATTCCGCCGAGGCAGCGCAGGGTCGTCGTCTTCCCAGCGCCATTGGGGCCCACGAGGCCTAACACATCGCCGGGGTTCACCTGAAATGAGAGAGAGTCAACCGCGGTCAGGCCTCGATAGCACTTGACCAGCGAGTCAACCTCGATCATTGGGCAGGCAGTATAGGTCGGCCGAGTCGAGCCTTCTGCAAGAGTGACGGATTCCTCGGTGCTACCATCTCACCGGTGGATTCGCACTGAGAGTCGCCAGCTGCCTCCCCTGGGCGCCGCCGACGCTGACCGAACGATAGATCCTGGGTCGAGGTCCCCCTATGA
>JAENWE010000085.1 GCA_016650185.1 Vicinamibacteria bacterium
CCCTTCGGCTGCTGGACGCCATCGAATCGCGGGGCGGCGCGCTGCGCGCCATCGAGCGCGGGGAGATTCAGCGCGAAATCGAGGAATCGGCCTATCGTTTCCAGCGCAGCCTGGAGACCGGAGACACCGTGATCGTCGGCGTCAATCAATTCGTCGAGGAGAACGAGATCCCGCGAACCGACCTGCTGCGGGTCGACCCGGGCCTGGAACGCGATCAGGTGGAACGCCTGCGGGCGCTCCGGGCGCGGCGCGATGCGCCTTCATGGGCCGCGGCCCTGGACGCTCTCGCCAGGGCCGCCCGCACGGAAACGAACCTCATGCCGTTGATCATCGACGCGGTCATCGCCTGGGCCACGGTGGGCGAGATCGCCACCTGCCTGCGCGGCGTGTTCGGCGAGCATCGCGACGCTCTCACGTGAGTTCGCCCCGCGCGGTGCGGCCGGGAGCGGCGCTCCTTGAGGTCCTCTTCCGGATGCGGCCCGAGGAGGCCATCGCCGCCCTGTTCCTGCTGCCCACCACCTGGCTCACCAGCTGGGCCCACTACTTCGGCCCCATGTCCGGAGCCATCGGCCCAAGGTTCGCCGGCGGGGTCCTTCGAATCGGCGTGGCCTTCCTCTGCGGGGGCACCTTGCTCGTGGCCGCGCGGCGCCGGCCCGCGCCCGGCACTCCCCTGTTCATGCTCCGGGAGATGCTGCCTTTTCTCCTGTGCATCCTCATCTACACGAACCTCCACGACACCATTGGATTCGTGAACTCGAACGACATCCACGACACGCTGCTCGCCCTCGACGTCTGGCTCTTCGGAGTGGAGCCCACCCTCTGGGCGGAGCAGTTCTATTCACGCGGCCGCACCGAGGCGTTTCAACTCTTCTACATGAGCTTCACCTTGATCGCCCCGGCGGTGCCGATGGCGCTCCTCCTGCAGAAAAGGTCCGCCGACTTCAGGCGCGCGTCCCTCTCGATCATTGTCTGCTTCTATATGGGCTACGCGCTTTACCTCATCTTTCCCTCCGCCCCACCTCGCATCGCCATGGCCCAGGAGTTCAAGAAGACTCTGGGAGGCGATCCCGTTCCTGCTGAACCCAGGGCACTCGCCTGGCCCTGGGAAGCGGGGGAGGCGTCAAGGGCCGCGCGAGGCGCGGCTGCGTCACCGGCGGGCTCTCTGGACTTCGCATCGAGGGCGGCCGAAAACACCCTGGCCCTCTTGCCCACGGACTCGCGGGCGGCCTTCCCTTCGCTCCATGCGGCGGTTTCCCTCCTGTCCCTGGGTCTCGCCTGGCGGTTTACCCGCCCTCTGTTCTTCCTTCTCACCCCGGCGGTTTTGGGACTTTGGGCCTCGACCATCTACCTGAGGCACCATTTCGTGGTCGATCTATTCGCGGGCTTTGCTCTGGCCCCCGCCGCCTACCTCCTGAGTCCTCGCCTGGAGTCCTGGTGGGCGGCCAGGCAGAAGATCTTCGCCCCCCAAATCGACGAGCCCTTCTAGAGGCTTCCCAACAAAAAAGGGCGGGCTCCGAAGAGCCCGCCGCAGATCGACCGAAACAAGTTCGAACGACTACTTGCCGGGCATGACCTCGGCCGAAAAGCTCTTGTCGCCCCAAGCCAGAGTCAGGGTGGCGCCTTTCCCTTTGGGGGTCAAGGTGATCGCGAACGGATCGACGACGCCGGCGTTCTTGCCGGGGGTGAGGACCACTCGAGCCACTTCGTCCTTGCCGATGTTCTTGTCGTAGTCCTCCATGACCGGCCAGGGCTCGTCGGCGAGGGCGGGGGGAGCGGCCGCAAAAATGGTCTTGAGCGCCACTCCCAGATCCTTGTTGACGGCCAGAGAATAGGTCCCGTCCAGGCCCACCGGGACGTACAGCGAGTACTTGCCGGCCGGGATGGCCTTGCCGCCAATCGTGATGGGCCCGGCCGTAGTGATGGTCGTGACCTGGTCGCGGCCGGCGCGCCAGATTCTGTCCGGCGACAGGCCCTTCATCAGTTCATCGAGCGAGCGAGCGCCGAGTTTGGCCTGGCCATAGTCAATGCTCACGGCCTTGCCGCCAACCTGGGCCTCAGCCTTGCCGCGCGCCGGCATCTGGGCAAGAGCACTGGTCGCCGCGGCGAGGGTTAACGCCAGAACAGTCAGTTTCTTCATAGTCTTCCAAACTCCCAATGTCGGTGTGGTCATCGGTGATGGACGAGCGCCCACCGCAAGAACGCCCAATCGTCCACGCCCTATCTTCTCGCAGGAAGGGACTTGGGACCGAATGGCCGCGATTCAACCCAAAGGGGAACAAGGTCTCAGGCCAAGTCGAGCGCCGCTTTGACGAGGTCATTCACGATCTTCGGATTCGCGCGGCCGCCGGTCTTCTTCATGACCTGGCCGACGAACCAGCCGATCGTATTGGTTCGACCCTTCTTGTAGGCCGCGACCTGATCCGACGACGCGGCGATGACCTCTCGGATGGCGGCTTCGATGGCGCCGGTGTCGGACACCTGCGAGAGACCGTCACGCTCGACCATGGCTTTCGGCGACTCTCCGGAAGACCACATCCGGGCAAAGACATCCTTGGCCGTCTTGCCGTTGATGGTCCCCGAGTCGATGAGCCGGATGAGTTCGGCGAGCGAGGCAGGCGTGATCGGAAACACAGCGAACGACGCCTCGGAATCCTCCGCCCCGCGACCCTTCATCTCCCGCATGACCTCGGTCATCACCCAGTTCGAGGCGGCTTTCCCGTTGCCGGACTCTTTGGCCACGGCTTCGAAGAAATCCGCGACCTCGCGGGTCAGGGTGAGGACCTCGGCGTCGTAAGGCGGAATTCCGTAGGTGGTCACGAAACGGGACCGTTTCGCGGAAGGCATCTCCGGAAGGGCCTTGAGCGTGTCGGCCCGCCACTCGGAGGAGATCACCAGCGGGGGAAGATCGGGCTCGGGAAAATACCGGTAGTCGTGGGCGTCTTCCTTGGATCGCATGGATGCCGTTTCATCCTTGTCGGCCCGATAGAGGCGGGTCTCCTGAACCACCTTTTGCCCAGCCTCCACGAGATGGACCTGCCGTTCGTATTCGTATTCGATGGCCCGGGACACATTCCGGAACGAGTTGAGGTTCTTGACTTCGGCGCGAGTGCCAAACTCGGTAGCCCCTCTCTCGCGCACCGACACGTTGGCGTCGCAACGCAAGGACCCTTCTTCCATATTGCAGTCCGAGACAAGGGCGTAGACCAGAATCGCTTTCAAGGCGGTCAGGTAGGCATGGGCTTCCTGGGACGAGCGGATGTCGGGCCTGCTCACAATCTCGATCAGGGGCGAGCCGCTGCGGTTCAGATCGACCCCGCTCTTCTCCTTGGACCAGGAGAAGCCTTCGTGAAGGAGCTTGCCCGCGTCTTCTTCCATGTGGATACGCTCGAGCCGCACCGTCTTTCTGGTCCCACCGGCATCCAGCGCCTCGACCTTGCCATCGGTGGCGTAGGGCCGGTCATACTGGGATATCTGGTAGCCCTTGGGAAGATCCGGGTAGAAGTAGTTCTTCCGAGCAAAAACCGAAGTCTCGTGGACCGTGCAGTCCGTGGCCAGAGCCGCGCGCAAAGCGAGGGTCACCGCTTCGCGACTCAGCACGGGCAGGGCTCCGGGCAGTCCCAGGCATACCGGGCAGACGTTGGTGTTGGGAGCGTCACCGAACTGATTGGGACACGAGCAGAAGAGCTTGGTCCTGGTCTTCATCTGGCAATGCACTTCAAGCCCGATGACCATTTCGTATTTGTTTCTCAGCGGTTCTGGCAGCATTGGCGATCTTTTAGTGTATCAACGGGCGTCAGCCGATCGGCGGGCACCAGATAGAGGCTTTATTGAGACGCATTTTCCGCTGGATCAAAAGGGGCGCCCAGGCGCTGCTGGCTGGCACTGTCCTGATGGGAACCTGGATTCTCCTCGGCCTTCCCTGGCGGTCGGCGGTCCGCGACCTCGCGCAACAGGTGCCCGACGTGACCAGCGTCATGCGTCAGAGGGAGGATGAAGCCAGAGCGGCCGGGCGCAAACCGCGACACATCCAGAAGACCGTCCCCCTCAGAAGCATCTCCAAGAACCTCATCCACGCGGTTCTCTCCGCCGAAGACCCCAACTTCTTCGGACACGAAGGGATCGACTGGGATGCCATCAAAGAGTCGATCGAGACGAATATCGAGGAGGGCCGCTACGCCCGAGGGGGCAGCACCATCACTCAGCAACTGGCCAAAAATCTCTTCTTCACCACTCGCAAGAGCCTGATTCGCAAAGCCCGAGAAGCCATCGTGGCCACCTGGATGGAACACGACCTGGAGAAGAAGCGGATCATCGAGATCTATCTGAACGTGATCGAGTGGGGCGATGGCGTCTATGGCTGTGAGGCCGCGGCCAGGCGCTACTACGGGTCGAGTTGCGGAGCCCTGGACGTGGATCAGGCAGCGGGCCTCGCCGCCATGATTCCGTCGCCTCGCCGCATCAATCCGCGCACGAACCCTGGCCTCCATGCCCGGGCCACCCGGAGGGTCCTGAGGCGGATGCGCTGGGCAGGGTATCTGAAACGCGACATCCGCGACATGGGAAAGGCGCCAGAGAAGATCCTTCTCGACGAGACCGAGGCCGGGCCCGAACCTCAGGAACAGGATGATCCGCCGGTCCCACCGACGCCGACGCCGACGCCAACCTCGCCACCCGCTCCGACCGGAGGACCGGTTTCCGGGCGAGGTCACAACTCGGCCTTTCCCGCACGAGCATGATCGAATTTCGATCGTGAGCGCGCCCCTGGAAAATGCCGATGTTGAAACCGCCTCCCTTGGCTACGCGAAGCGGTTCGATTCACCGGTGGGCGAATGGATGCTGGCTACCCAAATGGAAATCACCAAGGAGCTGCTCCGCGATCTGGAGAAGGCCAGCCTTCTCGATGTCGGCGGAGGACACGGCCAGGTGGCGCCGACGCTCGCGATTCGGGGTCTCAACGTGAGCGTCCTCGCCAGTTCCGAGGCGGCGGTTGGGGCCGGCCTGCGCCCGGCCGTGGGCTCCGGCCTCGTGCATCTCATCACCGGCGATTTGAGACGGCCGCCGATTGAAGACCGGTCGTTCGATGTCGTCTTGAGCTACCGGCTCCTCGCTCACGCCCACGACCTCCCCGCCCTGATCGCCGGCCTGACGCGCTTGGCGCGCCGGGCCGTGATCGTGGACTACGCAACCAAGCGCAGCTTCAACGCCGCCGCCGATCTTCTTTTCGCGGCCAAGAAGAAAGTCGAGCAGAACACCCGGCCGTTCATGGTCACGCGGGATCGAGACCTGGCCGCGCTGTTTCGGAGGGAAGGGTTTGCCCTGCGCGCGAGGCGACCCCAGTTCTTCTGGCCCATGGCTCTCCACCGCGCGCTGAAGACTCCCCTCCTCTCCCGCGCCCTGGAAGGCGTGGCCGCCGGGCTCGG
>JAENWE010000086.1 GCA_016650185.1 Vicinamibacteria bacterium
CACGATCAAGGCGCCCGTCTTGGTTCGATGGATGCGTTCCAAGTCCTCCGGAGTCGCGAGAACTCCCTCGTACTTCAGGTCGTCCATCTGACCACCGATGAGCCCGGCGGTGCCGCAGGCCCGGGCGAGCAGGGCAAGGGTACGCAGGACGAGACCGCTGCGTTCGAACTCACCGTCGCCAGCGGCCACGATCTCAAAGGCCAACGCGTGCAAGGCATCCCCGGCCAGAATGGCCGTCGCTTCATCGAAGGCCTTGTGGCAGGTGGGGCGGCCCCGGCGGAGATCGTCGTCGTCCATCGAGGGCAGATCGTCGTGAATGAGCGAGAAGGTGTGAATCAGCTCCACCGCGCAGGCCAGAGGCAGAGCCCGCTCGCGACCAGTCTCGCCGCTTACCGCGTGGGCGGCGGCGAGGGAGAGGAGGGGGCGGATCCGCTTTCCGCCCGCGAAGATGCTGTAGCGCATGGCGGCATGAACGCGCTCCGGCCAGACCGATTCTTTTGGGAGACGACGATCGAGGGAGAGATCGACAAGCGCCCGCAGATCGTCGAGGGAGGGCGCCGAGGCTGATTCCAAGGCGGACCTCAGCGGGATGGTTCCGGCTTCGCCGCCCGATCCAGCAACAGGCGCGCGTCCTGGGAAAGAACCTCGATCTTGGACTCGGCTTCCTCGAGACGCTCCTGGCAGAACCGGGCCCGGCCGATGCCCTCCTCGTACAACTTCAGCGAATCCTCGAGCGAGAGATCACCCTTTTCCAGAGCGCCCACGATCTGCTCCAGACGGGAAAGGGCTGTCTCGAAGGACTCCTTGGTTTCTTCGTTTGCGGCCACGCTGGTCATGCCTCCTCTTCCCTCTCGGTCACGGTGGCGCGGAGCCGCCCCCTGGACAACCGGACCACGACGGAATCGCCTGCCGACACGTCTTTCGCGTCCAGCAGGATACGCCCCTCGACCGTGGTGGCGAGAGCATAACCGCGGCTCAAAACCGCGAGCGGCGACAAAGCATCGAGCTTGGCCAGAAGGCCCCCGAAACGCGACCGTCGTGCCTCAACCACCGGTCGCACCGCTCGGCCGAGGTGCTGAAGGTCTTCAGAGAATCTGCGGGTGAGCTGAAGCAGGCGAGCTTCGGCATCGCGAAGAGCCTTCGACTCGAAGGCCCGAGTGGCGCGAGCCCGCTTCCGGTCCAGCGAGGCCGCCATCTGCGCCCCCATGGACAGGACAGCCCGATCGACCCGCGCGTGAGCGCGGCTGAATACTTGCCTCGGGGCCTGGGCCTCACACCGCGTGGCGAGATCGCGAAACGTCGAGCGCCGGCTCGCCTGACGGCGATCCACCGCCACCCGCACCCGGGCGAAGGCTTCCCCAAGACGCCCGCGGAGTCTCTCCAGCCTGGTGCGCTCGCGCTCCATCACCCGATGGGTCGAGACCGCGTCCAGACGGCGGCGCCAGCGCTCCTGATTGGACTGCATGGCGTGGAACAGTCCCTGACTGGCGGCTTCCGTGCGAAGGGCGGCCTCGCGTTGAATGTCCAGCACCATGCTGGCGGCCCCCGAGGGCGTCGAGGCCCGGATGTCGGCCACCAGATCGGCGATCGTGAAGTCGGTTTCGTGACCAACCGCGGAGATCACGGGCGGACGCGAGGCGGCGATGGCGCGCGCCACCGTCTCTTCGTTGAAGGGCCAGAGCTCCTCGACACTTCCTCCCCCGCGCGCGACGATGATGACATCGACATCGTCGCGGTCCGAAAGCAGGCGAAGGGCGGCGGCGATTTCGGGGCCGGCCCCCTCTCCCTGGACGCGGGTGGGCGAAAGCAGGAGCCTCACCCGCGCACCGCCCTTCGTGAGGGTTCGCTCGATGTCATGACGCACCGCCCCGGTGGGCGAGGTCACCAGGCCAACCGTGCGCAACCATCGAGGCAAAGACCGCTTGCGCGCGTCGGCGAAGAGCCCTTCGCTCAGGAGACGCGCCTTCAAGGACTCGAGCGCCCGCTGGAGGTCACCGGCGCCAAGAAGCTCAAGAGCCTCCACGTGGAGCGAGTAGCGGCCCTGGGCCGCGAACACTCGAAGGGCGCCCTGGGCCACCACACGGAGCCCTTGCTTCGGTTCGACCCCGAGGCCGGCCCGACGATCGGCCCACACCATCGCCTCCAGGGTGGCGCCCGCGTCCTTCAAGGTGAAGTACGTGTGGCCGCTCGAAACCACCTTCACCTGGGAGATTTCTCCCATCACGCACACCGACGAGAAGCCGGAGGTGAGCCTCTGGCTGATCCTTTCGGTGAGTTCGGAGATGGAGATCGGAGTCCGGCCCTGGCCTTCGGGGGGCGGACCCAGGGGCGGCGGAACCGAGGCGTCCCCAGCCTCCGGCTCAAACAGAGTGGACTGGAGACGGTCTTTGAGCGGACGGTCTGAGAGAGCTGCTCGGTGCGGAGGCGGGGGGGGCCGGCGGATCGCCATGGTGCAAGACGCTTGGAGGGGTTCCGCCTAGAGAGAGAGAACGTCCGTCTCGGACAGGAACATGCGATCGATCGAAGAGGCCCGACCGGTGTCCTCATCGATCGCCACCACCACGGCGGCGAATCTCGGATCGCCCTTCGCGGTCTCGAACTTCGCGGGCAGGGCGTCGAGGAACCGCTTGATCACGATGTCCTTGTCGACGCCGATCACCGAATCGTAGGGACCAGTCATCCCGATGTCGGTGCAGTAGGCGGTTCCCTTGGGCAGGATGCGATGATCACAGGTGGGAACGTGGGTGTGCGTGCCCACCACGACCGAGGCCAGGCCGTCCATGAAGAAGCCCATGGCCGTCTTCTCGGATGTCGTTTCCGCGTGCATGTCCACCAGAATGATCGGCGTTTCTTTGCGAAGTTCCTCGGCGATCCTGCGACCGATGGTGAACGGATCGTCAATAGAACCGTTCATGAAGACGCGCCCGGATAGATTCAGGGTCGCCACCTTCGCCCCGGTGCGGCTCTTCCCGACGTGATACCCCTTGCCGGGCTGGCCCATCGGATAGTTCGCCGGCCGCAACAACTGGGGAAGACCATCGATGATGGGAATGATCTCGCGTTTGTCCCAGATGTGATTCCCCGAGGTCAGGCAATTGACCCCGAGACTGAGCAGTTCTTCCGCCAGCTCGCGGGTGACTCCGTTGCCGCCGGCCAGGTTCTCGGCATTGGCGATGCAATAATCGATGGCGCGTTGACGCAGAATTTTCGGCAGCGCCTGCTTGAGGATGCCGCGGCCCGGAGAGCCGACGACGTCGCCGATGAGGAGGACGTTGATCATTTTCACCTTGCTCTTACTCATCCCAGCGGGCAACATTGAGACTGACGGCTATTGGAGGAAGACCTCTTAAGGTTACATGTTTCATCAGACCATTCAGGATATTTTGGCCCTCACCGGGTCGGGTCCGCGGACGGAGGACATTCTCGACAGCGTTCGTTCGAGGATCATGGCCTTCGAACCCTTTGAGTCCGGAGAGTTGCTGGCCCGCTCAGACCAAGGCTGCCGTCGCTTCGTCCTTGCGCCCGGCCTCGGCGACACCGGCGACCGGGTCCTCGGAGCGCTTGGAGACGAGGCGACGCTACGAATCGACACCGCGGCCGAGGTCCGCGAACGGGGCCTCGAGGCCAATCCCGGCCTGGCTTCTCTGCTGATTCTCCGCCTCGACGTCCCTCCCTTCGATTCGGCCGCCGTCGTTCTCTCTCATCGACGGGCCTGGTCCTTCGCGGCCGCGTCCCTGTTTCGGATTCGCACCCTCGGGAACATCGCCCTTCGTCTGGTGGCCCCGCTCGCCCGGACGGCCGACCCGGCGTCGGAGAGCTCCGCGGCAGAGGCGGAACTGAGCAACCTCAGAAACCGCGTTTCAAGCCTTGAGGCCGAGATCATCGGCCTGCGCGTGGCTCAGGCTAGGCCGGGTTCCGACAAATCACGATAATGGTGCGGTCATCGGTGGCCTTGAGGCCCTCAGCGAACTCGTCGGCCTTCCGCAGGAGGTGCTCCTTCATGGCGCTCGCCGATGTTCCCTCCGCATCGCGAACGAAGCCCGTGAGGCCCTCTTCTCCAAGCTCCTCGCCCTTGCTGTTCCAGGTCTCGGAGAATCCATCGGTGAAGACAATCAGTCGGTCATGCGGGTCAATCTGCGTCGAGCCGGTCTCGTAGATCGCGTCCTCAAAGAGGCCCAGAACCATGCCGCCGGTGGAGAGGCGGTCGATCTCCCCCGACCCGCGGGAGAGGATGGGCGCGTTGTGACCGGCGTTGACATACTCGAGATGGCCGGTCGCGAGGTCCAATCGTCCGAGAAAGAAAGTGACGTACTTGTTGGCCGGGACGTTCTGGGTCACCAGATTGTTCATCTCGTTCAAGGCCTCCGTCAGCTGGTCGTCCAGCCAGTGATCGCGCACCGCCGCCCGCAGAATGGTCATGATCAGGGCGGCTCCGGTCCCCTTTCCGGAGACATCGCCGAGAACGAAAGTGAGCCGGTCCTTGGTGACGTGAAAATCAAAGTAATCGCCGCCCACCGCGCGGCAGGGCTCGGTGCCCGCGGCCACGTCATACCCCGCGATGACGGGTGAGGCCTTGGGAAGCATGCTGCGCTGAATCTCGGCCGCCACCCGCATGTCTTCTTCCAGACGCCGCTTCTCCAGGCTCTCTTCGAGCAGCCGGGCGTTCTCGATCTTCGCGGCGGCCACGCTGGCCAGGGCGGTAACCAGTTCGAGGTCTTCTTCGGAGAAGGAGTGGGTGTGTTCGCGCGAATCGAGATACACGACGCCGATGACCGATTCCCGGCCGCCATCGGAATGCCATAAGGGAGCGCACATGGCGGAGCGGATCCCGGTGGTGACGATGCTCTGCTGGGACTGTAGCGCCGCGTCCTCCAGCACGTTGGGCAGAAGGATCGAAACCTGCTCTTTCAGGACGCGTCGTGAGATGGACCGACTGACTCTCAGAATGGGCTCGCCTCTGCGGGTCTTGGAGGCCTTCACTTCGGCGAGCTGAGCGCCCAGGGGACCTTCGAAGATCGCGATGGCGCCGCGCTCCGCGGCGACGGCGGTGAAGAGGATCTCAAGAATCTGATCGAAGGTTTCGGAAATGGGCTTGTGGGCGAGCAGGGCGGCGGCAGCGCCGGAGAGCACGGTCAGGACGCGGTTCTTGCGAACCAGATCCTCGGCCGTGGCCGGGGCCTTGAGCACACCCTCCTGCAGGGTCTTGACCGAAAAGACGCGGGTCCCAATGGCCTGGATGTCATCGTCGGTTTCTTCGTCCGCGATACCCCACTGCACCGTGACCATGTGATCGCCGAGTTTTATCTGGTCGCCCATCTTCAGGGGCGTCGGTCCCTGGATTCTCAGTCCGTTGACCAGGGTGCCGTTCTTGCTTCCAAGATCGGCGATGACCATGCCGCCGCGGTCGAGCAGGATCTCCGCGTGCATGCGCGAGAGCCACTGATCGGGAATGAAAATATCCGCGTCTCGCGAGCGACCGAGCACAGTTCTTTCGCGTTCCACTTTGATGCGCTGCTCCCCGTCCGCAGATCGGAGGAGCAGCTCGGGAGTGCCAAGCATGGAATTTCATTCTAACCGCGTAAGAAACGGGCAAGGGGCAGGCGGACGCGGGACGCTGCACACTGCACACTACAATGTTGTGGCCGCGACATGACCTCGCCCACCCTTTCCCCTTCCCGACGGTCCGCGCTGAGGGCGGCCGCCTTCCTCATGGCGACTTCGGCCATCGGCCCCGGCTTCCTCACCCAGACCGCGGCCTTCACCAACATCCACGGTCCGGACATGGCCTTCGCCATCCTCGCGTCGGTCCTGATCGACATAGGGGTCCAGTGGAACGTGTGGCGGGTCATAGGGGTGAGCGGACAGAGCGGTCCCAACATCGCTTCCGCCATCCACCCGTTTCTCGGCGCGCTGTTGCGCGTTCTGGTGGTCTTTGGGGGCTTTGTCTTCAACGTGGGGAATCTGGCCGGGTGCGCCCTGGGCCTTTCGATCTTCGGGGTGCCGCAGCCCCTGGGCGCGGTTCTCTCGGCCCTCCTGGCCCTCACTCTCCTGGCCAGACCCCGGGCCATGAAGCCGGTGGACTACTTCGTCCAATGGCTCGGCTTCCTGATGCTGGCCCTCACCGCCACCATCATGTTCATGTCCCACCCTGACTATGTGGAAGCCGCGCGACGAGCCCTACGGCCGAGCGAGATTCCGACCGGATCCATCCTCACTCTGGTCGGGGGCACGGTCGGCGGCTACATCACGTTCTCGGGCGCCCACCGTCTACTCGCCTCCGGACTGTCGGGCCGGGACGCCGCAAGCGAATTCGACCGCGCCGCCATCACCGGCATCCTGGTGACCGCCTTGATGCGTACGGTTCTGTTTCTGGCCATCCTCGGCGTCCTCGCTGGAGGAACGCAATCGCTCGATCCCGCCAATCCGGCCGGAGCCGCGTTCCGTCTGGGCGGCGGCGTCCTGGGCGAGAAGTTCTTCGGCGTGGTCTTCTGGAGCGCCGCCATCACCTCGGTGGTGGGATGCAGCTACACGTCTCTGTCCTTCGTCCGGGGCGCCGAAGAGGGGCTCCTCCGCAGCGCCTTTCTGGCGTTCTTCATCGTCGCAGCTCTGGCCGTTTTCCTCGGGGTAGGTCGGCCCGCGCAACTCCTGGTGTGGGCGGGGGGCCTGAACGGGCTGATTCTGCCTCTGAGCCTCGGCGTCATTCTCGTCGCGTCACGTCGCGTCGCGGTCGTGGGCAACTACAAGCATCCCCTTCAGATGACCATCGCCGGGGGTCTGGCCTGGCTTGCGAGTGTCGCCATCGCCGGATTCGGGATCGTGGATTTGTTGAACCGCTTGTAGGCGTTCATTCTTCGCCCACGCCTCGGGGCACGCCGGTGAGAGGCCCCTTACCGGCGGTTGCGGCGCTTCTTGGCGGCCATGTATCCGGGCCGCACTCGGACCGTGATCTCGGGGCGAGCGACCTTCACCTCGATCTTCCGGTAGGTGTTGTCGGCCGAGCGCTTGGGTGAATAGGCGATGAGGTAGTTGTTCTTCAGATCCTTCGAAATGGCCTCGAAGACCTGAATCAGCTCGGCCACCTTCGACGGGAAGTAGTACGCGCCTCCGGTGTCCTGGGCAAGATTCTTCAAGAAGCCTTTGGGAGTGTCGAAGCCCTGAATGCCCACGGCGTAGATCGAGACCTCGACCGCCTTGGCCATGGCCGTCACCTGGCCCTTGCTGGCGCTGCTCGCGCCATTGTCATCGCCATCGGAGAGAAGGATCAGGGCTTTGCGGCCCGGCCGGTCACGCAGGCGATCCAGGCTGTAAAGAACCGCATCGTAAAGGGCCGTCCCTCCCCACACTTGAAGTCCGTTGATGAACGAATCCATCCGGTCCGTGTCGCCGGTGAACTCCGAACTCGACTTCACGCTCTCGTTGAAACTGACCACGAGGGCTTGATCGGAGTCTTCGAGCTTGCCGGTGAAGTAGGTGGCGGCCTCCTTCAGAAAGTCGATGCTCGGTTGCATGCTCCCCGAGGTGTCGAGGGTGAGCGCTATGGAGAGGGGAATCCGATCCTCTCCCGTGCTCGTGCCGAGATAGGTGATGTCCTGGAGAACGCCGTCTTCGAAGATCTGGATCTCTTCCTTCTTCAGATCCGAAACGAAACGGCCGCCCTTGTCGAAGACCAGAACCGGCACCGACACGACCTCGACCTCCGCGCCGATGACCAGCGGCGGTCGCTGCTGGGTCTGGGGAGCGGAGGCCCCCATGGAGGCGAGGGCGACGGCGAGACCGATAGTGAGAGCCGCGGTGGGTCGGCTCACGCGGTCACCGCGGTGGGAGGGGTTCGAGTCGTCCTTGGATTCGGAGTCATCCGCTTTCGGACAAACCTCCCGGTGACCAGAGCAAAGAGCACAACCCCGGCGGCCACTACGAGGGGGGCCAGGATGGCCAGGGCCACCAGGCCGAAAGCAATGACGTCCTCGATCACGGAGAGAATGGGAGCGGCGAGGCCGGCGGTGATGGGCGACAGGACGCCCCGAACCGTGGCCTTGGCGGTATGAGGCAGAAGCGAGGCCGGCGTTCCCACCATCGCCCCCAGAGCCAGGGCCACGATGGGGTCGTCGACGGTCCAGAGTACCGAGGCCGCGAGGACCATACCGGCCACCGGCTTCAGAAACGTGGACAGTGTGTCGAGCGCATGATCGACCACCGGGATCTTGTCCGCGATCAACTCGACAATGGTGGCGATCAAGAAGACGGTGAGGGCGGTATTGGAGCCGAGGAAGAGGAAGGAGTCGCCCAGGGGGAGAACCCCGAAGCGCACCGAGAGCCCTACCGCAAACAGGGGCAGCCAGGCGCGGAGACCGGCGCAGGCGGCGAGCGCAATGCCGAGGGCGATCGACTGCAGGAGGTCAACGGAAAGGGCCGGCAGTTCCAGACGGCTCAGGCGCGCGGGCCAGTCCGTGCCTCGCAGCCCGTCCAGGAATGACGCGAGGCCGCTCGATAGGGAGATGAAGAAGGAGGACATGACTCACGAACCCTAGGGACGTGGGTCTGGTTGTGTCAAGCGTCTTCTACCGCCACTTCTTGGTCGGATTGCGGGCTTCGTCCTTGTTGTAACAATGGACGAGCGGAATATCGCGCATGGTCACCACTCCGGGACGGGCCGACATGACTTTGGGAATGGCGTTGACCGTGATCGCGGCGGTGGCGATGTCGCCGGCGATCCCGCCCATGATCGTCATGTCCACCGAGGGAGAGCCGTCGATCACCACGTGATCCCTCGGGGTATCGGCGCCCACGTACATGTGTAGATCCAGGCTGACCACCAGGCCGCTCTTCGTATAGCCCTTCGCACTCTGCTTGATGCCGGCGGCGGTTCCCGCGGCAATGCGCAGGTAGTCGGTGTTGAGGTCGCGCGGGGCCACCGCCGGGTCGAGAGTCTCTTCGACGCGTTCCAGCTTGAACCCCAGCGAGTCGGCGATCATCTGCACGGACTCCGGCAGACCGACGTGGCGAACGGTGCCTTCCGCCTTGGCCCGGCTGAACTGAGCCAGGGAAAGACCGGCGCCCACCTTGCGCTGCAGGGGCAGACGTCTGGTGCCCGCATCCACGATCCGAGTCACCGAAACGCGGGATACGGTTTCGCAAGGCGCGGTCAGCATGAGGGCCAGGGCATCCATGGCGAAGCCCGGGTTCACGCCCGTGCCCAGCACCGAGACCTTCTTTTTCTTGGCGATGGCATCCAGATCGCGAAAGACCCTCGCGTTCATAGGGACGGGATAGGCGAACTCTTCGCAGGTCGTGACCACGTTGATCCCGCGATGGATGAGCGCCTCGATGGTGGCCTTCACGACTTTGGCGGACGAGGTGGTGGAGACCACGGCCACATCGGCTTTGATGGTCTTGATGAACTTGACCGGGTCGCTCATCACCTTGATCCGGACCTTCTTGCCCAGCCCGAGCACGTCGCCCAGATCCTTGCCGGCCTTCTCAGGTGCTGGGTCACACGCTCCCACCACCTTGAGCCCCTCTTTGGCCAGCACCATCTTCGCGATGCCGACGCCAATAGGGCCGAGGCCAATGTGAATGATCTTCAGATCACGGGACATGCAGGTTTTATCTCCAGAAAGAAACCACTACTCGCTGCCGGCGCACCAGGGAAGCCCTTGAGACCGCACTAAAGAGGAAAGAGGGGAAAAAGTGAAGCGAAAGAGCCGCTCAGCGCTCCACCGGAATTGAGGCGAAGTCGTCATCGGGCACCGCCGCCACCATCACCGTGGTGGAGATGGGAAGGAAGGCGGTGTGATTCTTGCCGTTCAGAGTCAGGCGCACTTCGTAATATCCCTCGTCGGAAACGCGGACCAGTTTGCCCTTGGCGCTTTTCGCCTTGATGATCTCGGACATCGCTTCGTTGGCGATGAACACGGCGGCTTCACTTTCGATCACTTGACTGATCCTCCCAATAGAGACTGAAGAGCGCGACGGAGAATGTCGAGGCCGGCGTCGGCCTCGGAAAACGTGAGGGTCAGGGGCGGCCGGAACCGGACCGACCGCAGGCCACAGGGCATGGCGATCATGCCCAAATCGAGGCACTTCGCGAGCAGGGCGCTCCGCGACTCCGGCTGGGTATCGAACGCAATCATCAGGCCGCGACCGCGACCGTTGGAGACGAGTGAAGGGAATTCCTCCTGAAGGCCGCGCAGTCCTTTGAGGAGATGGTCCCCCACCAGCCGCGCGTTCTCCACCAGATTGTCTTCCTCGATGATTTCGAGGAAGCGCTGGAAGCGGACCATGTCCGTAAGATTCCCGCCCCAAGTCGAGCTGATTCTGGATCTCGTCTTGAAGACGTTTTCCGGTTCACGGTCGACCTTGGGGCCGACGAGGCATCCACAGGTCTGGGTCTTCTTGCCGAAGGCCAGGGCGTCCGGCCTCACACCGTAGTGCTCATGCGCCCAGAACTTCCCGGTGAGGGCCACGCCGGTCTGAACCTCGTCGACGATGAAGAAGCAGTTCGTCGAATCGGCAATGGCCTGGAGCGCCTGAATGAACTGGGGCCGAAAGTGATTGTCGCCGCCCTCGCCCTGAATCGGTTCGATGATGATCCCGGCGATGTCGTCCCCGAAGTCTTCGAAGGCTTTCCGCAGCTGTTCAAGAGAGCGCTGTTCGAGAGCCGCCACATCCTCAAGCGCCTCGCGGGTTTCCGAAAATCGCAGCTTGGGATTATCGAGGCGGGGCCAGGGAAATTTCGGATAGAGATCGGTCTTTGCCGAATCCGTGTTGGTCAGGGACAGGCAGTACCCGGCCCGGCCGTGAAACGCTTCCTTGAAGTGGACGATCTGATGACCCCGCTCCTTGGAGCGGTCACCGCCCGCGCGCCAGTTCTGACGAACCTTGTAGTCCATCGCAACCTTGAGCGTGTTCTCCACGGCCAGGGTGCCGCCTTCTATGAAGAAAGCGTGCGGCAGATAGGCGGGCATCGCCACGCGCGCGAACGTCTCCAGGAAGCTCGCGAATTCCACGCAGTAGGCGTCGGACAGGGACGGCTTGACCTGGGCCACCTTGAGGAGCCTTCCCTTGAATTCCTCGTCCTGGGTCTTCGGATGGTTGTACCCAATGGGAGACGAGGCGATGAAGGTCATGAAATCAAGAAGGTTGCGCCCGTTCTTCGAGTCATAGAGCCAGGCGCCATGACTCTTCTCGAGGTCAAAAACGAAGTCGAGCCCGTCCACGAGCAGATGACGGCCCACGACCTGATGAACGTCTTGCGGCGCGATCTCAAGGAGGGTCGAATGGGTCATGGGGCGCGACGACGGTAGGGCTTCTTTGCTTGCGCAGGCGGACGACAACGGGCGGAAAGGACGCCCCCCTGGAGGTCGACGGGCCAGCCAGGGAGATCCTTGCCATGCGTCACCAAGGCGCGGGAGTTTACCACGCCCGGACGGAAACCGGACAAACCGCTCCCCTAAGTCGATAGCCCGGATTGACTTATGAAGCGCGGAGCCCCGGGAGTGTCCGCCTAGCGTTCTCAGCGCCTGGCGGGGCGTTCCCGGTCCTGGGTGCGCGCCAGCAGGTGGCGCAGGCGTGTGTCGACCTCGGCCTCAAAAACCCGATACTTCGCTTGCTGCAAGGGTGTGAGGACGGCATCGAGGGCATCGAGATTGGAGACCGTCGCGGCGCGCTCGTCCGCCACCGCACTTTTCACATCTTTCAGAATCTCGCCGACCCCGGCCTCGGTCGCCATCCCCGACTGGAGGGTTCGACGCAGCGACCGGAGGGCGGACATCCGTTTCATGGCGAACTCCCGTCGATCGGACTGCAGCTTTTTCACGAGGGGGAGAACTTTGGCGAACTGCTCTTCGCTCAGGCCAATACTCTCCTGAAGGTTGCTGATGACGTAGGCGTCCATGAGGCGGAACGTCTCGGACCGGAGCTCCGGAACGTGCCCCACAGGCCGGTCCGGCCCCGAGCGAGTACCCGGTGTCTTGTCGCGCTGCGTGGTCTTGGGCTGTGCCGGCTGGGACGTACTTTCGGCGACGGCGACGGCGGCGCCAAATGCGAAGAGGGCGCCGGCCAGGGTGAGCCTGGTCAGCGTGCGGAGGCGAAGTCGAGGGGTCATGAGGGGGGTCTCATAGCGGGTTGGCTCCGGTGAGCGGAGAGCGGGCGGAAAACGCCTGGAGGAGATTCTCCTCTTCGTGGGTGGTGAGCCCGCCCAGGCAGGCGGCTCGGCAACGCGCGATGGCGAGTTCGTCCTCGTTCGGAGTCCATTCGGCCAGCACGGCCAGGCCTTCGTCCTCGGACTCATCGGGAAGAGGAGTCCAGGCCGGAAGGTGGCCGGCGGCGCGTGAACCCGCACCCGCGACGAGTTGCAGCCGATCGGAGTCGCTCCGAGGGGACAGGGGGCTCCAGACCGCGAAAACCAGAACGGCCACCAGAGCGGAGACAAACGCCGGTCGGAGAAGGGCAAAGCGATCCCAGATGGACCTGGAGTGCGGCCTCTCGCGGGCCACCGCCTCCCGAATCCGGCTTCGCAGCAGCAGATCGTCCCAGTCGGTGGTGCGGGCCAGCGAGGCGTCCGCGCGTCGAAGATCGGCCAACAGTCCGGCCAAAGACCTCGCCTCCGCCTCGCATCGCTCGCAACCGGCTATACCCTGAGGGTCCAGGCCGAGACTGATCTGCTCGCAGATCTCTTCACTGGAGAGATGGTGATGAGTGCTCATGATTTTCCGGAGTCCTTGCGCCCCGCGGCCGGAGGATTCGCCAGAGCCAGGGCGGCGAAGTCCCTTGAGCCAAGCGTCTTGCGCAGATTGCGAATGGCAAAGAAAAGATTGGCCTTCACGGTGCCCACGTTCGATCCCAGAATCTCCGCGACCTCGGCATGCGTGCGCTCTTCCAGGACCTTCATGATCACGGTCAGGCGCTGTTTCTCAGGCAGAGTGTCGAGGGCGGACCGGACACCTTGGGCCCGCGCCTTCTGGTCCAGCGCCTCTTCAACCGTGGGGCCCTCGGCCGCAACGTCGTGGATCTCCTCCCACTCCTCGGTTCGATTCTTTCTCGACGCCTTGAAGGAGAGGCACGCGTTGACGGCGATCCGGTAGAGCCAGGTCGAAAAGGCGCTGGTGCCGCGAAACTTCGGCAGAGACCGATAGGCCTTCACGAAGACCTCCTGGGTAAGGTCGGCCGCGTCCTCCGCGTTGCCGGTAAAGCGATAGCACACGCGATGGATGGCGGTCTGATGACGGATCACCAGGGTGTCGAAGGCCGAGGCGTCACCGCCGAGACAGGCCTCGATCGCCGCGCGCTCTTCAAGGCGAGCCAACTCGCGCGCATCGCCGCCTTGATCGGCGAGCAGGCGGGTCATGGCAAAGCCCCGGGGAGCGGTTTCGGTTTGGGCAAGCATCACGGATTCTCTCAGCAGCGGGGCACGGACGACATCCGTGACTGTTGGAAGAAACCCACCACCGTCATCGCGAAGGCCAAATCGTTCTGCGTGGCCTGAAGCGATCTCGCCGTCCTGCCGAGACTGCTTCGTCCCATGCATTCCGTCGGGGTCCTCGCAGTGACGGAA
>JAENWE010000087.1 GCA_016650185.1 Vicinamibacteria bacterium
CGGGACCGCTACGACACTTCACTTGCACGTCGATCATGTGGACCACCTTACCGCACGCGCTCGTGAAGCGGCAGCCACCGTGCTGCGGGAGCCCTCCGATCAAAGCCATGGCGAACGACAGAGCCGACTCCGCGATCCGTTCGGCCACGAGTGGCTCTTGGGGCATGAGCTTGAGGCCCTCTCGACGGAAGAAAATCAGGCGCCGGTTTGAGGCCGAGCATGTCCGGGCCCAGCGCGGATCCGAGAGCCATCGGTGCCTTACCCCTCCCTGATCGGGTCCGGATGCCCCGCCTCAGCCTGATCGTTGCTGCCGGTACGCTCGCGGCGCTCCTCGCCGCCCCTGTCGCGCTAGGGGGCGCGGTGCCCCTGCTGGCGTGAAGCGCCAGGCGGGGGCAGATTCGAGTCGTCTCCACCGAGCCGCCCCGTGTCCACTTTCCCCGGTCTTCTCACAGAGGCCTTCCGTGATCGCTACACGATCGAGCGCGAGCTCGGCCGGGGCGGCATGGCAACTGTGTACCTCGCGCGGGACCTCAAGCATCACCGCTCGGTCGCGCTCAAGATCCTGCACCCCGAACTCGCCGCCAGCCTCGGTCCGGAGCGTTTCCGGCACGAAATCGAGACGGCCGCTAACCTCAGCCACCCCCACATTCTTCCGCTCTTCGATTCGGGCGAGGCCGGCGGGCTCTTGTGGTACACGATGCCCTACATCGAAGGGGAATCCTTGCGCGAGCGGCTTACTCGGGAGCCCCAGGTTCCGCTCGAGGAGGCGGTCCGCGTCGCCCGCGAGGTGCTGGACGCCCTGGGCTACGCGCACGCCCACGGGGTGATCCATCGCGACATCAAGCCGGAGAATATCCTCTTATCCGGGGGCCACGCGCTGGTCGCCGACTTCGGCATCGCGCGCGCCGTGGATGCGGCCGGTGCCGAGCGGATGACCGCGACCGGGCTGGCGCTGGGCACCCCGGGCTACATGAGCCCCGAGCAGGCCGGCGGCGCGCGCGACCTCGACGGGCGCTCGGACATCTACAGCGTCGGCTGTCTGCTCTACGAGATGCTGGCAGGCGAGCCGGCCTGGAAAGGTCCCACCCCGCAGGCGGTCATCGCCCGGCGCTTCATGGAGTCGCCACCCTCGGTGCGCCGGTTGCGCGACACGGTGCCCGAGCCGCTGGAGCAGGGCGTGCTGCAGGCACTCGCACGCGAGCCGGTCGACCGGTTCCAGACCGCAGCCGAGTTCGCCCGGGCGATCGCTGACCCCGCGGCAACCACGCCGAGCGCAATCCCAATCCTGCCCACCACCGCACGGTCGCCGACCGCGCAACCGAGCACGGGGCGGCGTTTTCCTCGCGTGCCGGCGGGCGTGGCAGCGCTGGCGGCAGGTCTCCTGCTCGGGCTGGGGATCCTGCTCGCCTGGTGGCGCGTCCACTCCGGGGCGCAGACCGCTGGCCCCAAGCGCCTCGCGGTGCTGCCGTTCGAGAACCTCGGCCGCCCCGAGGACGAGTACTTCACCGACGGCATCACCGATGAAGTGCGCGGGAAGCTCGCGGCGCTCCCCGGCGTTCAGGTAACGGCCCGCAGCAGCTCGGCCCAGTACAGGAAGACACTCAAGGGTCCGCAGCAGATCGGCCGAGAGCTGCGGGTGCAGTACCTCCTCACCGGCACGGTGCGCTGGGAGAAGGGCGTGGGAGAGCAGAGCCGGGTCCGGGTGAGCCCCGAGCTGGTCCAGGCGGCCTCCGCCTCGACCAGCTGGCAGGAGCCCTTCGAGGCCCCGCTCACCGACGTCTTCCAGGTCCAGGCGGAGATGGCGTCGCGAGTGGCAGAGGCGCTCGGGGTGGCGCTCGGCACGGGCGAGCGCGAGCGGCTCGCCGAGCGGCCCACCCGGAACCTGGCCGCCTACGACGCGTACTTGCGCGCCCTCGCCGCACGCCGCACGGACGCTCCCGGCGCGGTGGCGGAGTTCGAGCGGGCCATCGCCCTGGACTCCGGGTTTGCGCTCGCCTGGGCGGAGCTCGCGTTGACTCGACAGTACTTCTACTCCGTCGGCTTCACCCCGTGGGAGCAGATCGAGCGCTCGAGGGGCGAGGCAGAGCGCGCGCTCGCGCTCCAGCCGAAATTGCCACTGGCCTACTACGCCCTGGGGCAGTATTACAGGCGGCGCGAAGATTACGACCGTGCTCTGGCCGAGTACGCCCGCGGGCTCGCGGTGGCCTCGAACGACGTGCGCCTGCTCGGAGGGGTGGTGGAAGTGGACCTGCGGCGGGGGCAGTGGGAGCGCGCCTTGGAGTCGGCCCGCAGGCTCGAGCCCCTGGACCCGCGGCCGAGCAAGTCGTCTGCCCGGGCCATGCCGCAGTGGACGGAAGCTGTAGCGCTGGAGTACCTCCGTCGCTTCCCCGAGGCACTCGCCGTCGTCGGCGGAGCCCTGGTGCTCGATTCGTTGACTCCCGAGTGGTACCGCCTGCAGATCGAGAACCTGGCGGCCCAGGGTGACCTCGGCGGCGCGCGCCGCGCGCTGGACCTCGCCGAGCGGCGGCTCGGGTACTCGGAAGCGGTCGTGTTCCTGGGGCGGCAGTACGACCCGCAGTGGGTGCTCCCGGACAGTGCCAGGGCCTTCCTGCTGCGCGTCCGGCCCAGCGCGATGGAGGGCGACACCATCGACTGGGGACTGACCCTCGCCCTGGCAGCACGCTCCCTGGGGGACATGCCGCGGGCGCGGGCCTACGCCGATACCGCACGCCGCATCCTGCAGGCGCGCCGTGCGGTGCACCCGGAGGGCGATGCACCGGCAGACCACTTGCTCGAGGCCGCGCTGTGCCTCGCCCACGCCCTCGCGGGCCAGGCTGGCGATGCCCGCCGGCAGTGCGACGCGGTCCTCGAGCGGCCCAGCCCGGACGTGATGTGGCAGGAATTCGAGCTCTGGTGCTATGCCCGAGCCGCAGTGGAGCTTGGGGATGCCGACCGGGCGGTAAGCGCCCTCGAGCGGCTGGCGCGGGGGTCCGGCCGGTTTACCCCGGCCTGGCTCCGGCTCGATCCGGCATTCGCGCCCTTACACGGGTACCCCCGGTTCGAGCGCCTGGCGGGCCAGGGGTCGCGTGACCTCCGAACCGGAGGCACGTCTTCCGGTCCGCCCCGGGCGGCCGCTCCATCCTGGTAGCGGGCTGCGCAACAGCTTGGCGAGCGATGTCGGGTCTTGAGGTGGCCGTGTCTACCGCAGCCGCGGCGTGTAGCGGTTCAGCGTGTCGTACATCGGCGGCCAGGAGACGGTGTAGCCCAGGTCGGCCGCCGC
>JAENWE010000088.1 GCA_016650185.1 Vicinamibacteria bacterium
ACGGAGGCCGGCCTCTGCGGAGAGGCGAGCGCCCATGGTCATCCGGTCCTGCGCATAAGCGCCCCACCGATGCGAGCGCACCTTCTCGTCGTAGAAGTCGGGGAGCGACGCCCCGCCCCGAATCGAAGAGGCGTTTGCCTCGGACAGATTGCGCTCCCCGCTGATGTTGTAGGCGGCTCCGGTGCGCAGGCCGTGCGCTTCGAAGCCGGCCTCGAGCAGGTTCTTGGGCGAGAGGGCAAGGCTCCAGTCGTTCCGGAGCGAAAGGTCTCGCGTGGCTATCGTCTGGTTGAAGTTGACGCCGATCTGAGGCTTGGCATCGCTGCCTCGGGAGTTCGATCGTCTCGTTCCATCCTCAAAAAGCGCATCCACGCTGAGGGTCTGGGCGAAGTTGTAGTACGCGACGGCGAGCGTCGAGGAGAGTCTGGTCCCGAAGAATCGGAGCGCCCGCAGCCCGAACACATCGTTGTCGGCGGATGTGACCAGGTCGCCGTAGTCGGTGCCGTCGCCCTCAAAGCGCGCGTCGCCCCCTTCCCGTGACCGGATGCCGAAAAGGGTCATCCGAGTGTTCGACGAGGCCTGGTATGAGCCTCGAAACTGGATGTCTTGAAAGCCGGGCAGGTCCTGGTCGGTGATCCGCTCCGCGACCAGGTCGTAGTAGGTGCGCCGCGCGCCCACGATCCATGACCCTTTGTCCTTGTTCCACCACGGCCCTTCGAAAAGCACATTGCCGTCCGTCATCGACAATGTGGTCGATCCGCGGAAGCCCTGGTCCTTCTGGCCGTCGCGGTTCTCGACCTGCAGGATCGAAGACAGCCGGTCCCCGTACTTGGCCGAGAAGGCGCCGGCGGATAGATCGAACTTCTCGACCGTTTCCGGGTTGAAGGCGCTGGTGAGGCCGAAGAGGCGGTAGGGGTTGTGAATCTCCACCCCATCCATAATGGTGAGGTTCTGGTCCGGAGTCCCGCCGCGTACCGAGAGCCGTGAGCCAAACTCCTCGGTCGCGGCGACGCCGGGCAGGGTCTGGAGCGCCCTGAAGATGTTGTCGACCGCCCCGGCCACCTGCAGGACCTGCTGGGGCCGGATGGGAATAGAGGCGGGCGCGGGATCGTCGTTCTGGACGCCGAACACTTCGACCCGCTCCTCGCGCTTCACCGCCGGGTCGAGCAGCAGGATGACGGTTGAAAGCGACTCCACTTCGGAGATCGTGCGGATCACCGGTTCCTGGCCCGACCGCGAGATCGCAAAACGATACGGCGGCTGGCCTCTTTGGATCGAGAAGCGTCCCAGGGAGTCGGTGACGACGGCCCGGTCTTCCAGTCGGACCTCAACGCGGGGAACGGCATCTCCGGAGAAGCTGTCCCGGACCTCGCCTCTGATGTCTGTCGCCTCAGGCGCGGACTCGGCCCGTAAGGTCGTGGTCAGGGCCACGACGAGAAGCGCGAGCAAGCCCGCACATCGCCGCGAGTTCAGGAGGGTCACTTTCAGCGGCCCTTGGTGTGAACGAGTTGATGTTTCTTCAGAGCCTTGCTGCCGACCCGATCGGCGGCCTTTTTCTGGATCCGGAGCTTCACGTCCCTCAGCTGGCCGATCGCCGTCGCCTCGCTCCGCAGTTTGGAGAAGTGCGAGTAACGCTCGGCATCGAGCGCCCCGTTAAGGGCGGCGTCTCGCACCGCGCACAAGGGTTCGCTCTGATGCGTGCAGTCGCGGAACCGGCAACGCTCGGCCAGGGCCTCGATGTCGGCGAAGGCGCCGGAGATTTCTTCGGCGCTCGACCACAGTTGCAGTTCGCGCATGCCGGGGGTATCGATGGCGAGAGCGCCGCCCGACAGCCGAAACATCTGACGTTCGGTGGTGGTGTGCCGGCCCTTGGAGTCGGCCTCGCGCACTTCGCGCGTGGCCTGCCGTTCTTCACCCAGCAGTGCGTTGATCAGAGTCGACTTGCCCGCGCCCGAGGAACCCAGGAATGCGATGGTCCGTCCGGCCCCGAGATAGGCGGGCAGAACCTCAAGGCCGATTCGGGGCTTGGCCGCGATCAGATGGACGGGACTGTCTCCGCACATGACCGCCACCTCGCCCACGGGCTTCGTGGTATCCGCGCACTTGTCAGATTTATTGAGCAGCACCACCGCGCGGGCGCCGCTCTCGCGGGCCAGGATGAGATAGCGCTCCACCCGTCTGGGCGAGTAGTCGGAGTCGAGGCCGCACACTATGAAGACGGTGTCGATGTTCGCGGCCACCACCTGTTCTTCAGTGAGATGGCCCGCGGCCTTGCGCTTGAAAACCGTGGTCCGGGGCAGCACCAGCTGGATGACTCCACGGCCAAACTGGTGGCCGGCCTCGCTCACGTCCTTTAGCGCGACGAAATCGCCGACGGCGGGAAGCTCGGAGGCGTGCTGTGCGTTGTGCTTGAGTCGCCCGGCGGTGGTGGCGATCAGTTCGCCCTCGCCGGTGTGAACCCGGAAGTAGCCTCGATGGTCTCTAACCACCCGGGCCGGGTACGACCCCTCGGGCGCCGCGCTCGCAAAACGCTCGTGCCAGGCCTGTGAGTATCCCCACGACTCGAGCCCGGTCGGATACTCCGCCTCCGTCATGCGCAAAGGAAAAAGGGGCGGTATTCGCGAAAGATCACGGATTCACGGCGAAGCTTGTCTTGAATTTGATCGACGGATTGAGTGAATGCCAGACCGAGCAGTACTTTTCGCGGGAGAGTTCGATGGCGCGGGCCACCCGGTCTTCTGGGACCCCCCCCGTGACCACGAAGTGGAGTTCAATGCCGGTGATCCGTTTGGGGGCCTCGGAGTCCCGGAAAACCTTCATGTCGCAGGTCAGTGCCTTCAGAGGAAGGCGTCCCTTCTCGATCACGTCCACCACATCGATGCCCATGCAGCCGGCAAGCGAGAAGGCCACGGCCTGGACCGGAGACGGGCCGGTCTCTCGCTTCCCATCCAAAGCCATGGTCACGTCGCCAGAGACTCCGTGAAAGCGCTGTCCACCCTGCCACTTGAGGCTGAGGACGATGTCGGGATTGGGCGTTGTGGTCATGGCTACATACGATGGTAGCCATTCCGGGCCGCTCGTCCCAAGCGGGTGAAGGACGTCCGATTCGGCGCCGGGCTCGCCCCAACCGATAGACTCCGCGTGTCGCGAAGGGTCTTGGAAAGGCATGAGGGTCATGAAGTTCGGAGGAACATCAGTGGGTGTTCCCGACCGAATTCGAGAGGTTGCGCGTCTCGTCACGTCATCGCTTCCGGCGTGTTCGCGGACAGCATCAAAGCCGAGTCATTGGCCCCTTGGCATTGGGTTCTCAGCGGATCGACGCCTTGACCGCGTCCCAGTCGATGGGAAGGGGTCGGGCGTTTGCTGCGTCCACGCCCCGCCCGCGCTCCCGGACCGCGTCCGCCCGCCCGGCGCTCGAAGGATGTGTGGAGAGAAATGACGGCGGCGCCCCTTCCGCCTGCGCCAGCCGATCGAAGAACCTGGCCATACCCTCAGTCGGGATTCCAGCCGAAACAAGCGAGTCGAATCCACCGCGGTCCGCGTCCTCTTCCTGCGATCTGGAGAACCTGAGTTCCGAGAGCTGGCCGAGATTCTGGACCAGGGAGGCCGTGTCCGGCTGGCCGATCACCAGGCCCATCAGCGGCAGCAGACCTGCGCCGTAGATCAACTGACGCATCGAATGCCGCCTCGTGGCGTGAGCCATCTCATGGGCCACGACACCCGCGACCTCCTCCGCGGAGCCGGCTTCGTTGATGAGGCCGGTGTAGACCACGATCAGGCCGCCGGGAGCCGCGAACGCGTTGACTTCCGTGTTGCGCTGGACGCTGACCCTGAACTCAAAACCTCGGGGAGAATTTGCCTGCTTCAATCGATCGACAATCACACCGATGGCACGGGTCGCTTCGTTCTCCGCCACCACAGCCTTCGATCGGAGGATCTCGGCCTCGAACATCTTGCCGATCTCCTGATCGACGGAGACCGGGATCTTCTTGAGGACCGCGTCGACGATCTGATTCCGGAAAGCGAACAATGAAAGGAGCACCAGCGCGGGAAGCAGCGTCACCAGGGCCACGACGGCCAGGCCCATGCGCTCGTGTCTGCGGGCCCGACCTCCAGACTTCAAGGCCGCAGCCAGCGCCGGCTGGAAGGGGGCGATGCGGGCCAGCTCGCTCGCAGCCAGTGGATCCGTCGAGGAAAGCGCGAACGTTCCCAGGGCTCCCGGCCACGAAATCAGAATCGACTGGTGATCCCAGCCGCCAGCGGTCAGTTCGCATCGGGACGGGTCGACACGAAGCGATTCGCCGGTCGCTCCGCGGACTACCTCCAACGAGGACCCGAAGGTTTGTACGGAGACACGAGACGATGCCTTGGTTGCGGGGTCGAACAGGATGGCTTCAAAGGGCATCTCTCAAATTATCTCCCCGGGCGGTGTGCGCGGCGGCCACGCCCCAGGCACGGCGCAGGAAACGAGCAGAACGACCGGCCAGGATGCGGGCCTAGAATGACCGAACCCAACTTCGAAGAGGCTCCTCATGAAGAAGACGATCACCCTTGCCGTCGCGTTGCTCCTGGCCCTGGTCCTACCCCTCCCCCTTCAGGCTCAGGAAGGTCCGGTCCGGGCCGCGTACTACTACAAGGTGAAGTGGGGCTATCAAGAAGAGTTCGAGCGCCTGTTCTTCAAGAACCACTATCCCGTGCTGCAGGCACAGATGGGCGACAAGGGAAGAATCACCGGTGTCGAGGTGATGCGTCCGACCTACCACGGAGACGGACGGGCCGACTGGACGTTCCTGGTGGTCATCACGTTCGCCAACAACGCGGCCTTTGTTGGCCCCAACCAGGAGGCGGCGATCCAGAAGCGTCTCTACCCGGACCAGGAAACCTTCAGGAAAGAAGAGCAGCGGCGGTTCGAAATCCTCGACGGCCACTGGGACGTGCCCCTTGTGAGTGTCGCACCCCCGGGCCCCGAGATTCGCTGACC
>JAENWE010000089.1 GCA_016650185.1 Vicinamibacteria bacterium
CTCAGAACTCAGGCCTCGAAGAGGACGCTGACCGCAAAACCGCGGTGCGCGACCGTTTTCCGAAAGTGGACGCAAAGAGCCAGGCGGACCGTCTGCTCTACTGGACGGAGGTGCGCCGCGAGCTGAAGACGATTCCCGCGGCGGAGCTTGCGGCCGAGGACCAGGTGAATTACGCGATCTATCGCGCGCAGATCGAGTCGCTCGAGGCCAGCGCCCGATTCCGAGACTATGAAAAGCCGTTCAACTCGGACTCCTCTTTCTGGGCAGAAGTCACCGGGTCCGCGCAGCGTCCCTTGCGCACGCTCGGAGACTATCGCGGGTATCTGCGACTGATCGCGGATATCCCCCGGTACTTCAAGGAACACACGGAGAACATGCGCGCCGGCCTGGTGCGAGGATTTTCGGTGCCCCGGGTGACCCTCACTGGACGCGACGCTTCCATCTCGGCGGTAGCCGAGGCTCGCGAGCCCGAGAAGAACCCCTTCTTCGCCCCGTTTCTGAGAATGCCCGCGTCCTTCACGGGCACCGAGCAGGCCGAGTTGCGCGCCGCCGCGGCGAAAGCCATTCACGAATCGGTGTTGCCGGCGTACACGGATCTCCTGACCTTCATGCGCGAGGAGTACATGAAGCAGGCGCGGCTGGCCCTGGACGCCGAGTCCTTTCCCGACGGCAAGGCGTACTACCAGTCGAAGATCTCGGAGTTCACCACCCTCAACCTCACACCCGACCAGATCCACGGGATCGGCCTCGCCGAGGTGGCGAAGATCCACGAGCAGATGGTCGGGACGATGAAGAAAACGGAATTCAGGAGCGACTTCCCCGCTTTCCTGAACTTTCTCCGCACCGATCCGCGGTTCTACGCGAAAACCAAGGAAGAGTTGCTGATGCGCGCCGCCTGGATATCGAAGCGCGTCGACGGAAAGCTATCGGAAATGTTCGGCTGGCTGCCTCGATCACGCTTCACCATCATTCCCGTCCCGGATGACATCGCACCCTTCTACACCTCGGGCCGTGGCGGCCCCGGCGTGTATCTGGTCAACACCTACAACCTTGCCGCGCGTCCGTTGTACAACCTGCCCGCGCTCACCCTCCATGAGTCGACGCCGGGCCACGCGATGCAGATGTCTCTCGCGGCCGAGCACAAGGAGCAACCCGAGTTTCGTCAGCGGGTCTACATCTCCGCCTACGGTGAAGGCTGGGCGCTCTACACCGAGAAGCTCGGCGTTCCGATGGGGATCTACGAGACGCCGTATGAGCACTTCGGCATGCTGACGTATCAGATGTGGCGCGCGGCCCGACTGGTAGTCGACACCGGGCTTCATTCGAAAGGGTGGACGCGCGATCAGGCCCTCGCCTATCTCCGAGACAACACCGCACTGGCTGAGCATGAGATCACCACCGAAATCGATCGCTACATCGCCTGGCCCGGCCAGGCGCTTTCGTACTATCTCGGTCAGATGCAGATAGAGAAGTCACGCGCGCAGGCGGAAGCAGCCCTGGGCGCGAAGTTCGATCTTCGGGCCTTTCACGACACGATCCTGTCTTTGGGCTCGGTGACGCTGCCCCAACTCGAGTTGCGTATCAACCGGTTCATCGCCGAAGGCGGCAAGCCCCCAGACCACACGGGCCAATAGGCCGAAAACCGTCCGGCCGCCGCAACTTGACTCATCAGCATGAGTCAGACGTTGCTCGGCATCATCGACGAGGTCTTCCCGGTGGACCTCAATGCCGTGGAACGTGCGCGCACCGTCTTGCTGGGGCACTCGAGGCTGTCGGCGCGCGACGCCCTCCATGTGGCGGTCATGGAGCAGCAAGGCGTCAATCGGATCCTGAGTTTCGACGCAGGCTTCGATGGTTTCCCCGGAATCGCCCTCCTCAAAACCTGAGAGTCGTGGGGCTCTCCGTCATTGCGAGCCGTGGACGGACTCCGTCCGTGACTATTTGGGAGGACGCCGCCATTCCGAAAAGTGCCCAATATGTGGCGTTTTCGACCGTCGTCCTCAGCAGTCGCCAACGTCCTTCGGACGTGACCGTTGAAAGAAACCCACCACCGTCATCGCGAAGGCCGCATCGTTATTGCGTGGCCTGAAGCGATCTCGCCGTCCTGCCGAGACTGCTTCGCCCCATGCATCCGTCGGGGTCCTCGCAGTGAGGGGAAAGTGCCTGAAAATCGGGCCGACTCGCGATGATGATCGTCGAGCCGTCAGTTCCGCGGCGTTTTGGACTGCTCATCCTCCGCGAGCTTGCGGGCCGAGGCATCCGTATGACAGAAGAGGAAATGCGTTAATTCCCCTGACGGGCTGTGGACCGGCGACAGCGCGATGTCGGTCCAGAATGAAGTTCCGTCCTTGCGATAGGCGAGACAGCTCACCTGGCACTCACGCTGCCCCTGAAGAGCATCGCGAAGACGGCCACTGGCCTCCTGGTCCGTGCCCGCTCCTTCGAGGAACCATGGACTCTGTCCGATCACCTCCGCGGCGGCATAGCCGGACATCCGCTCAAACGCGGAGTTACAAAAGGTGATGCCGAACGCGCGGTCCGTCGCGCTGGCCATGACCACGCCGATCCCGGCGCCGGAGAAGGCCTGCTGGAGGAGCCTCGCAGGGACATCGCTCTTATGGCGACTCACCGCCATTTCAACCGTGGTGAGCAGATCGCGCTCATCCAGGGGCTTGATGAGGTATCCGTACGGGCGCGCTTGCGTTGCCCTTTGAATGGTTCCAGTATCCGTGTGCGCGGTCAGGAAGACGATCGGCACATCCATCTGCCTCGATAGCCGCTTCGCGGTCTCGACGCCATCCATGGGCCCTTGAATCGTGATGTCCATGAAGACCAGGCCCGGGCGAGTGGCCTGGGCAAGCGAAAGGGCCTCCGCCCCGCTCGCGGCCGTCCCCGTGATCTCATAGCCAAGCCCTTCGAGGCGTTGGGCCAGATCACGCGCAACGATGGCCTCATCCTCAACCAAAAGAATCCGAGTGGACGAATGAGCAGCCATCTGCGACCTCCCTGCAGCCGATAGGTTCCGAAGCCCCTTGCCCGCGCACCCCATCAGGCCGCGTTCATGCCACGCATACATTGGGTACTCTGAGTGTACACCTGTTGCGTTTGGGGCGAGGGCGTGCAGTTGGCGCGTCAGGCGTTGCGGGGGTGATCCTGGAGCGCAAGCTCCCACCAGGAGATGTCATGCCACCGGCCGAACTTGAAGCCGCCCCGGTGGAAGACGCCGACGGACGTGAAGCCCAGCGCCCGGTGGAACGCCACGCTGGCATCATTCGGCAAGGCAATTCCCGCGTAGGCGTTGCAATAGCCTTTTTCGACCAGGACTTCGAAGAGTCGTCGATAGAGAGCCCGCGCCACGCCGTGCCCTCGATGACCCGGATGAACATACGCTGACGTCTCCACCGTGAAGCGGTAGGCCGCGCGCGTCCTGAAGGCGGAGGCGTATGCGTAGCCGGCGAGGGCGCCTTCCCGTTCCGCCACGAGCCAGGCCCACTGACTCTGCGCCGACTCGATACGCGTCACGAACTCCGCCACGGTGGGCGGCTCCAGTTCAAAGGACACCGCCGTGCCGGTCACGAAGGGGCGATAGATCTCAAGAAGCGCAGACGCGTCGCCCGGCTTCGCGTCTCGGATGGTCAGGTCCCTCACTCCCGAGTCCGTCTCCGGCCTTCCCTCAGTGCTTCACCTCAGCCCCACCCACCGCAGGGACGGGCAGATCGCCATCGGTGAGCTTCCGCTTGAAAAGGTCCACCACGAGACCGTAACAAGCGAGCGCGAGCGCGGGGTCATAGCGCGGCCCTTCGTCGCGCAGGAAGGCGTGCGCGCCGTTGAACTCGTGCCAGGTGAAATGCACGCCGGCCTCGATCATGGACTTCTGGATCCGAGCCCGACCCTCGTTCGGCACGTGCGGGTCCTGCCGACCCCAGATCATCATCATCTCGGCCTTCAGTTCCTTCATCCGCGCAAGCGTGTCATCGCCGCCCTTTCCCAGGCTGCCCTGGTGAATATCGGTGGCGTAGAAGCAGACCCCGGCGAGAACCTCGGGATTCATGGATGCCCGGAACGAGAGATGGCCGCCGATGCAGATGCCGATGGAGCCGATCTTCCCGTTGCACGAAGGGTGGGCCCGCAGAAACCGGATCACCGCGCGCGCGTCGTCGTCGTACGCCGTGACCGGTCGGCCGATCTTGTCCGCGTTCCCCCTATCCGCTCCCGCGGTATCGTAGGCGATCACGCAGCCGGGCGTTTCCAGATCATGGAAGATCTCCGGCACCGCCACCACGTAGCCGTGGCCGGCGAGAAGGGTGGCCGTGCGCTTGATCGGGCCGGTCTGCTGAAAGATCTCGGAGAACAGCACGAGGCCTGGATAGCGGCCCGGCGCCACCGGCCGATAGACGTAGGTCCGCATGGGACCGGTGGGGGTGTCGAGATCGACGCTTGGGTCTTCCTGAAGAATCATGCTCGCTCCTTTTCGGGCGCAGGTTACTTGAGGTTTGCCTGGGGGCAGACGTCTCAGAGCGGACAGAAAGAGGCGGTGGTGAGCCGGACACCAGGGACGCGCGCGAGGGCGCTGGTCGAAAACTGCCGGACAAGAGGCTGCGATGTCTGCCTAGTCAGGCAATCCCGTGCTGTGCGAACTGGAGTGGGCCTCGAAAGTTCCTACACTGCTTCCCGCGCAGACAATGCGGCGACCGTCCAGACCCTGCGGGCGACGTCTCCGACTATCTCCTGGGCGAGATCGGGGCCGCGCGCGGCGCCCGGACCACCGACACCTTCGACCGCGGCCTGCGAAACGCCGAGGGCTTCACGCTCGCCTAGACGGAGGGGATGGCGCATTCGGCCGGCGCCTGGGAGTCGACAGCGCGGACACGCCTGTAGTGGAGCGCGCCTGCCTGCCCCTGGAGCACTGAAGCGGTCTCGCCGTCCTGCCGGGAGACTAGAAGGTGATCCCGAAGAGCTTGACCTCTTTGGGATCGCCCTCGAGGCGAATCACGGCCTCGAACTTGAGGCCGAGCTTCTCCAGCACTTTGATCGAGGCCTCGTTATCGGGCGAGGTGATCGCCACGATTCGCGTGAGCGAGAACGCATCGCGGCCGTGCTCGACGCACGCGCGGGCGCCCTCGACCGCGTACCCCTTTCGCCAGTGGGCCGGGAGAAAGGCGAAGCCCACATCCACATCCGAAAGGGTCTCACGCTTGAGCAGGCCGCAGATCCCGATCGGATCGCCGGTCTCCCTGAGGAAGGCCAGGTTCAATCCAAAACCGAATCGTACGTAGCTCGCGATCGGTCCCTTGAGAAGGTACTGGCGTGCGTCCTGAACCGTCTTCACCCCGCGATCTCCGATGAACCGAATGAACGACGGCTCGTTCAGAAGCTCGAGAATAAACGGCGCATCATTGAGCGTGAGGTGTCGCAGCACGAGACGCTCGGTTTCAGCAACAATCACGGAATTCCCCCTAGCCTTGAAGCCTACCGCTCGTTCGCGAAAGACCCTGGGGCGTCAGCGCAGTGGCTCTTCCAGTGCGAGGACCCCGGACGATGGCTCCTCCGTCACTGCGAGCCGTGGACGGACTCCGTCCGTGACTATTTTGGAGGACGCCGCCATTCCGAAAAGTGCCCAATATGTGGCGTTTTCGACCGTCGTCCTCAGCAGGACTGCGAGGACTCCAAGGAAATGCCCGGGACGAAGCAGGCTCGGGTAGGTGGGGGTCGATCAGAAACCTCGTAACCCATGAGCCTCGTTCGCCCCGTTGTCGGCTCATCCTAGACCTCATCCAGGCTGTGGACGGTGAACCCGAGCGAGAGTTTTCTGCCCTCCCCGGTTGGCCGCCGGCCAACGCAGCCCGCTTCATTCAGTCCTTCGATGGCGCCGACGATCCAGCGGTCTCCATCACCAACAAGTCGCTGAACTTTGCCATGAAGCGGCGGTCGACCCAGTCTTTCCAGCGCCAGACCCAACCGCCCTCGGTCTTGAGGCTGCCACGCGAGGCCACGGCGTACTGATCACCCGTGCTGATGAGCGCGAGCCAGCGGCGCTGGGGCCGATAGGCCTTGAGCGCTCGACCCTGCACGGCGCGACGCAGGTTTTCGGCCAGGGGCCGACCTTGGCGGACCGCGAAGACACCCGCCTTTTCGAGCGGATGACGGACCATGCTGGCGATGTCGCCGGCGGCAAAGACCCTCGGGTCGGTCAGGGTCTGCAGCGTGTCGGCCACCTTTATGAAGCCGTCCGCATCCAGCGCCAGGCCGGTGTCGCGCAGCCACGGCGCGCCGCCCGCTTGCGTCACCCAGATGATTTCGTCGGCCTCGATGACTTTCCCTCCCGTCGTCCGCAGCTGCGTCGCCGATACATGGTTGACCTCGGCGTTGAGATGCAGAACGACGCGGCGCTCGGTCAGCACACGTGCGAATGCGTGGCGCACCCGGGCATTGTGCGTGAGCAAGATGTCGGCGCCGCGGGTCACCAGGTGGAAGGTGATCGCGCCAGGATCACGCCCCGAGGCGCGCAGCTCGTTGCCCAACCGGTGCTGCATGGCCAGAGCCAGCTCCACCCCGCCGGCGCCGCCTCCCACCACCACGATTCGAGAGAGGCCGGCTCGCGACCTCACCCGATCGAGCAACGATCTCCAACGCGCGTCGAAGGCATGGATCGGCTTGACCGGCACGGCGTATTCCAACGCACCGGGGACATCGCGCATCTGCGGGGTGGAGCCGATGTTTATGGATAGCTGGTCGTACGGGACCGGCGGGCCGTCACGGCAGAGCACGCGGCCCGCGGCGCGGTCGATTCCGATCGCTTCCTCGCGAACGAAACCCGCACCGGCGAACCGGGCCAGGCGGGAGACGTCGATGTGGACTTCGTCGTAGCGGTAATGTCCCGCGACATAGCCCGGCAACATGCCGGAGTAGGGCGTATGGGTGTCGCGACAGATCAGGGTCAGCCGAACTCCGGGCAAGGGATGCATGCCGAAGCGTCTGAGCACGCCGACATGGCTGTGGCCCCCGCCGATCAGCACAATGTCCGTGAGAACCGGCTGATCGGGTGACTGCATCGCGAGGCTCTATGACGCGAGGAAGTCTACGCGACTCTGAATGGCCGCGCCCGCGTTAGCACCACCCTCTTTTTCATCATTGGCGCCGTGCAGGTGTCGGTCCTGGCCGCCTCGGCCTGGGCTGCTTCACGACCTGGGCCATCGGGCTGGTGCCGGCCAGGCACGCGGCCTCGACGGCGTCGTTCTGGAAGGTATTCGTTACGCCGTTCGCCGACGGGCACACCCTGCTGGTTTTCGCCGCATGGCTGGTGCTTTCGGCCTGCGGCGAAAGTCAACCCGAGTGGTTCAAGAGAAGCGCGCGGGCCGCCTCAACCTGCAGCGGTCGACTGCTCAAGGACCCAATGACACGGTACAGCGCCGCCGCCTGCCCGCTCGAGAATCGCCAAAGCCTCATCGCTCTCACCGAGGGCGTGAAGCGCCTCCGCCAGCTCGAGTTGGCGGTCAGTCTGTGGCTGACGCTCCGGTCACAGTATCTCGCGAACATGGATCGCCCCAGTCGGGCCATGTCGCCGGTTGTCATGAGACAACCCCCACTCGGCCACCGACCGCTGAGGTCGTCCTTCGGCCCGGGGGCGTCCGCCAAAATGGTCGCATGCCCAACACTGACTTGACACCTCGCAACACTAGCGTGATGCTTCCGATTGCCCTGCTCACCGGCCTGGTCATGGCCCTGATCGACAACCAGCCCGGGTGGGATGACACCGGCGTGAGCGCTTTCGCGGTCATCTCGGCCGCGGGGGTTTTGAGCCTGGTCGAGCCCGCGCGACCTTGGCTATGGGCGGCAGCCATCGGCGGCTGGTTCCCCCTGATCGCGATTTCTCTGCACGGCAACTACGGCGCCACTCTGGCCCTTCTCTTCGCCCTGGGCGCGGCCTACGCGGGTAGCTTCCTGCGTCGGGCCACGGCATCGTAAATGTCAGGGCCCGGCCGAAGGTGGGTTCGGCGGGCGGCGGTGGCCGTGTCCCTTCTCCTCTCCTTGGGATCGCCGGCTGGCGCCCAGGGTCAGGTCGCGAAGAAAGGATCACCGGACGTCCCGGGAGGGTTCCTCGATTCCCTCATCGAGCAGGCACGAGCGGAACACAAGATCGGGGCCGCCGCGGTGGTAGTCGTCCGAGACGGAACGGTCCTTCACCAACAGGGCTTCGGGGTGGAAAGAGCCGGACCGAATGTCCCGATCAACCCCGAAACGTCGGTATTCCTGGCCGCTTCCATTGGCAAGCTCTTCGTGGCCACCGCGGCGGCTCAGCTTGTCGAGCGCAAGCAACTCGACCTGAACGCCCCGGTGAGCCGGTTCATCGAGAGCGCCCGCTTCGACGCCGATGACTCCGGGGGCGTAACCGTCGAGCAGTTACTCACCCACACGAGTGGCATTGCGGAAGCGCCTGTTCGCCTACGCGGGCTATGCCATCGCCCTCGGTCCACTGCTCGCGATCGCCTGGCTCGCGTCCCGGTCCTTCCCTGTCACGTCTATCCCTGGATCCTCCCCGTCGGAGCCACGGTGTTACTGGGCGCGAGCGTTCTGACCCTCGCCATGGTCGCCTTCACGGCCGCGGCATGGGTGGCCCACGACGGCTCGCTCACCCGCCGGGTGATCCTCGCCTTCGCGAGCGCTCTCTCCCTCGGCGCGCTTCCGATCCTCGCCTATTGGAACCTTCTCGGATATCGGTACTGACCGCCGCGAAACCTGCACCATCCCTGACGGGAAGAAGGTGCTGATCACTGAGGAAAGCGGAGCCGATTCCCCAAGCTCACCCCCGGGCCTCCTGAATGCTATGGTGACCGGGTCCCCCTTCCTCTTTCTCGACCGGAGCAGTCATGGTTTTATCGAAGTCCGAACTCATCGCCGCCCTGCAGGACGAGGTGCGCATCCTTCTTCATCTCGCATCCAAGGTCGATGCCGGAAAACTCGACTACCGCCCGACCCCGAAACAACGCAGCACGTTCGAGTTGCTCAAGTACCTCAGCATGATGGGCCCGGTGCTCGTGGCCGCCGCGAAGACAGGCGCTTTCGACGAGGCGGCCTGGACCGCTGCCGAGCAGGCGGCGGCGGCGCAGACCTTCGATGAGACCATTGCCGGGATCGCATCTCAGAAGGAGGCGTATTCCGCGCTCCTCGGCGGCGTCTCCGAGGACGATTTCCGCGCCGAGATCGAACCGTTCGGCGAGAAGGCCTCGCGCGGAGCCTTCATCGTGAGCGCGATCCTGGGCGGGTGCGTCGCCTACAGGACGCAGCTCTTCCTGTATCTCAAAGCCTCGGGCCGCGAGGAACTCGGTTCATCGAACCTCTGGTCGGGAATGGACGCCCCCGAGAAAGCCTAGGAGCTAGCCACGTCTGACAGAAGGACCTTGGGGGGAGCGCTCCTTCTGGCCGGCGTAGCCCTCAAAACCTGCTACATCCCGGCACGACGGGCCATGCGCACGGACCCCGTCATCGCCCTTCGCTGCGAGTGAGTATTCCGTTTCGGGGCTTGGGGGCAAATTCGCCGCCGGCCGCTTCCTGTGGGATTTCCCACCAAACCCCGGCCCGTCCCCCCTGTACAATCCAGACATCCCCCAGTCGTACCTGCCGCTCCGCGTTGCTCTTCACCATAGATGAGGATCTCTGCTCATGTTCATTTCACGTCGGCTCCCGTTCGGCTTGCTCCTGTTTGCTGCAGTCGGGTTCGGCTTGGCCCCTCAAGCCTGGGCCGAGGACGGCGGCTCCCGGGAAGATTCCAGGCGCAGCGATGCCCGCGATGACGACCGCCGTTCGGGGAAAGACCGTGGCGACGCGACCTGCAACTGCGACTCAGCACACCGTGAAGCCGACCGCGACCACAACAGGGGCCTCAAAGGCCACCGCGAAGGCGACGGCTGTGAGCGCGACCGCGAGAACCACCGCCAGAAGGACTCCGATCACGACCGCGGGCTCGAGGGGCACTACAACGGCGATGGGTGCGAGCGTGACCGCGAGAACCGTGGCGACAACGACCACGATCTAGGGCTCGACGGTCACCACGCAGGCGACGACTGCGAGCGCGACCGCGAGCATCAGCGCGAAGACGCCCGGGAGCACGACCGGGGCTTCAATGGGCACGATCGCGGCGACAACTGTGAGCGCGACCGGGAGAACCATCGCGCGGACGATCGAGACCGTGAACGCCGGGGCGGCCGGGAAGCCGACCACGAAAGCGACGGCCATCACAGCGGAGATGATTGCGAGCGTGAGGCCAGGAATCACCGCGACCGCGACGTGGACCATGATCAAGGCAGGAAGGGGCACTACAAGGGCGATGGGTGCGAACGTGACCGCGAGAACCACCGCGAAAGCGACAGCGACCACGACCGGGGTTTGAAAGGACACCGCGACGGCGACGGGTGCGAGCGCGACCGCGAGAACCGTGGCGTGAGCGATCACGACCTCAAGCGAAAAGGCCACTCCAACGGCGACGGGTGCGAGCGCGACCTCGAAAAGCATCAGGATCGCGACTTCGACCACGACCGCAGCCTGAAGGGTCACTTCGCGGGCGACGGCTGCGAGCGCGACCGCGAAAACCGCGAGGCCAATTATCACGACCGACGCGTGAAGGGCCATCGCAAGGGCGACGGTTGTGACCGGGACCGGGAGAACCATGAGACCAATCACCAAGAGGACACCTGCGGCGGCCCCCGCCCAACCCCTGAAGCGCCGCTGGTGGTGTCGAAGACGTTTCTGCCCCCGGCCCAGGAGTTGGGCTACGACGGGAATTTCTCTATCGAGGTGACCAACAACCGGCAGACCGTGGCGGGGCCCATCACGGTCACCGACACCCTCGATCCTCTTTTCCAGGTCCTGAGCGCAACGGTGGAGCTGGGCGTCGGCGAGTGCAGCCTGTCGGGCCAGTCCCTCTCCTGCTCACTCACCTCAATAGCGCCAGGTGAGAAGGCCATCGTGCATCTCTACTACTCGCTCGACTGGAACCCAGGCCGAGCTCCTGGATCGCTTCAAAACTGCGCGACGGTCACAGAATCGAGCGGTCGGTCGGTCAAAGGCTGTGGGACCATGACCTTTACACTCGGTCCCGCATAGAGGAGTCAAGCTTCTCTAGCAGCCCGTGGTGAAAGTCTGCCTGCCTTCGACGGACGATGCATCCTGTCTGGACTTCTTCGCTCAAGAGCCCGAATATTCCCGATATTCGGGCCTTTCGGCTCATCGCCAGACGGGCGCCTCGCTCGTCTCGGGGCAACGGCGGACTTTCACCACGGGCTGCTAGGGAAACCCCTGTTCGCGTCGATCAGTGCAATCCGGGTTTCGACATCGTCCTTGAGGTGCCTCTGTA
>JAENWE010000090.1 GCA_016650185.1 Vicinamibacteria bacterium
CCTGGAAGCGCGCGGATTCGAGGTCGAGCGGCGTTTCAATCTGGGCGGAGCGTGGCTGTGTCATCGCGCCCTGCTCTCCGGCGACCTCGACGTACGTCGAATACACGGGCACGGCCCTGATGGACATCTTCAAGCGGCCGAAGGAGACGGATCGATCGAAGGTGCAGGCGTCGGTGCGGTCGGACTACGCGAGCGTGGGCCTGAGCGCGCTCGCTCCCCTGGGCTACGACAACAATTTCGCTTTCGTGGTTCGGAAGGAGGACGCCGCTCGCTTCGGCCTCGCCCGTATCTCCGATCTCCGGAAAGTGCAGGAGAGGTTTCGACTCGGCATGTTCGGCGAGTTCCTCGAGCGCGCCGACGGCTTTCCCGGCCTCGCCCGCGCCTATGACCTCCGCTTCTCGCAAGCCCCGACCGAAATGGATCTGGGGCTTCTCTATCAGGCTCTCGAGAGCGACCGGATCGATCTCGCGGTGGGCAAGCACCACCGATGGCCTCATCGCGGCAAAGGGCTTCGTGGTCCTCGACGACGATCGCCACTACTTCCCGCCCTACGATGCCATTCCGGTGGCGAGCCTCGCCGCCCTCTCCCGGCATCATGGGCTCGCCGAGGCCCTCGGGTCCCTCGCCGGCCGGATCGACGCCGCGGGCATGCGCCGCCTCAACTACGAAGTCGACGGCCGCAAACGGGACCCCGGGGAAGTCGCGAAGGACTTCAGGGCCACGCTCGAACTCGCCGGCCGTTAGTAGAGAAAAAGGGCAGGGCGAACCGCAGCCCTGCCCGTCGCGAACACGCGATCCCTCAGGATCGCTCAAGCCTTAGTCGTGATCGTACCGATGATCGCAACCCGGGCAGGCCTCGGCGGCTTCAATCGTCCAGAACACGTGGGTGATGGTCTTGTTGCCGTCCCCGTGATCCCTCTCATAGGTCGAACTGCGACCGTTGGCGGACTGGCTGACCAGCTGGCCCCAGGTGTTCGGATCGCCGGTCACGTCCGTGAACCGGCCGGGCTGGGTGACGCCATTCGCGAGCGTCGTGGTCGAGTCGAGATGCGCGTAGATCGCGTTGAGCTGGTCGAAGTCGTGGGCGTTGGGCCTGGTGCTGAGCGTGCTCGTTGCGTTGGCGCCGGTGTTCGAGAAATAGTCCATGCAGCTGTTCTGGGAACTGCCGTCCTCCGACTGATGGGCGAGGCCGAAGGTGTGCGCGACTTCCTGACACACCACGTGAAGCTTCTCGTTCGGGTTGTTGTAGGTCGCGGTATTGAAATAGGTGTCGTTCATCTTGGCCGAGCCCTGGGTGATGTGATCTCCCGAGATGTTGATCGACGCGAGCCCAAGCCACCCGTTGCGCCCGTAGCTGCCATTACAGACCTGAGTGGTTCCCGCCACCATCCGGCATTGCTTGTTGGACGAACCGGCCACAATCGCGGTGATGATCGGGCTGGTCTTTCCCACAAGTTGCGGTGAATTCCAGTCCGAGGAGGTCTGGCTCAGCAGGGGTTTCCAGCTCGACGTCATATTGTCGCCAAGCTTGAGGGTGAACGGATTCGCCGTTCGCGCCCAGTGGTAGTTCCCCCAGGCATGGCTGGCCTGAACCACCGTTGACACAGCAAAAAGGCTCGCGCAGACGGCCAGACCGCCCACGAGCCAGCGCCGATTGATCATTTGTTTCTTCCTTGTTGACTGAGTAACCAGGGGGTTTCCAACGGGTGTTGGATACGATCCAGCCGCCCACGGCGTGCTGAGGTGCCGCACCATGGCATACATGGAATTGAATGTCAAGGTCGACGGATGGAGCCGCCCTTCGACCGGGGCGTGGCCTCACTCCGGCAGGAAGTAGAGGCCGCCCTCGTCGTAGACCGCTTTCCAGGCGGGGTCAGGCGCACGAAGGCATTGTCGAGCTTCATGTACTTCACGCCGTGACGATCAAGTTGCCGAGCCAGCCACTCGTGGCCGTTGACGTAGATCTGAATCTGACACGGGAACCAACTCTGGAGCTTGACGTGGATGAGCCCCA
>JAENWE010000091.1 GCA_016650185.1 Vicinamibacteria bacterium
GCTTGAGGTACGGGTAGTACACGCCGGTCGACGAGGTGAAGAGGTACTGAAGCACCTTTCCTTTGAGCAGCTCGGTCGAAAGCCGAACCCATTCAGGATTGGTGGCTGAGTCGTCGATCACCGCGTCCCACGTCTTGCCCTCGAGTGCTTGCAGTTGCCCGTTGCGATCGCCGATGAGCTGGATCACTTCGGGAGGCAGCTCAGGCTTGCGGCGACCCCGGGTGAAGGTCGTGACCTTGTGCCCTCGACTCACCGCCAGCCGCACGAGATGTGGGCCGATGTAGCCGGTCCCGCCAAGGATGAGGATGTTCATCGGCGAAGGCGAAGCGCCCCAGGCGAGATCCGGTAGCGCGCTCTGCGCGATAAGAGCGCTTCCGCTTGCGACAGCGGCGGTGTTCAGAAACTGGCGCCTTGTGGTCATCCCTGGAATCTCCATCATGCAGGAACCGAGAAGGTACTACGGATCGAAACGCCTCTCCTTCGTCGACCTTGATTCGGAGAGTGTCGACTCTACGGCAAGGGCGCGCCGGATCATGTCCGGCGGCTGGGCGAATGGATCAGTCACACAATTCGCGCGACAGGCGAAGCACTTTGCGCAGCGTGGCATGGTCGCGATCGTCGCCGATTACCGTGTGTTTGGCCGTCACCGGCGGACGCTGGTTCCAACCCCGGTACGGGCGTTGCGTCGGAGCCCCTGACACAGAGCTGATGTCCCGAAGACATGGCGAAGAAGCTCTCAAGCCACTTCGCGATCCTCTACACCGGCGAGCACGGCCGTTGCGCGCACGAGTTCATCCTCGATCTGCGTGAGTTCAAGGCGTTTGGTGTCGAAGCCGAGGACGTCGCCAAGCGGCTCATGGATTATGGCTTCCATGCGCCCACTATGTCGTTCCCGGTTCCGGCACCTTGATGATCGAGCCCACGGAAAGTGAATCGATGGCCGAACTCGACCGCTTCTGCGAAGCCATGGTTCGCCTTCGCGGAAAATCCGCCGGGTCGTGGAAGGGAAGATCGACGCGAAGGACAACCCGCTCAAAAACTCTCCCCACACCGCAGCCATGGTGACCGCTGATGCTTGGTCCCATCCTTACACGCGCGAAGAGGCTGCGTTCCCGGCTCCTTGGATCAGCGAGAAAAAATTCTGGCCCCACGTGGCCCGAATCGACAATGCCTACGGTGATCGCAACCTCGTGTGTCTGTGCCCGCCGATCGAGGAATACGCTTGAGTTCGAGTCGGCCCTCGTAAGCCAAGCTCACGGAGAAGGGGCCCGGTTCGCGCTCCCTGTCGCTGTCGCTCCAGAGGTTACGTGAAGTCATCGAATTCGCACGCTTAAAAACCCAATAGTTTCAATGAGTTAATTGGCCCTCATCAATTCCTCATGGAAACCGAAGAGTCTGGTCAAGACTTTGGGAATGGGACCTCGCACAATCGGGAGGTATGCGGCTCCTCCTGAAAAAACTTCTCAAAGCGTTGACCCTATTGGTCGGACTCGGAACGATCACATTGGCATCCCTCTCCTTGGGCCTCTGGCTGGAGCGTAACTCGTCGATCGAACTACCTCGCCCAACGGGCCCATTCGCAGTGGGTCGCTCGATCCAGGACTGGGCGGACGATGCGACCTTAGATCCCCTGGCGCCGGCTCCTGGAACCAGGCGCGAACTCCTGGTCTGGATCTGGTACCCGTCGACACCCGGGCCGTTGATGGTGGCGGACGACTATGTGCCTGCGTCAATGCGAACGGCGGCCGGACCCGCCACCGGACCATTTCGTTTTGTGACGCGAGATCCGTCAAGGGTTCACGGACACAGCACGCGCGACTCCGCTCTGGCCCCGGGGACGGGATCGTTTCCGTTGGTAATCATGAGAGCTGGGGCTTCCGCAGGAGTGGTGGGTTATTCGACCCTCGCCGAAGATCTGGCCAGTCACGGCTACATCGTCGTGGGCTTTGACGCGCCCTACCGCACCGGCTTCGTCAGCTTCCCGGACGGACGTTCGATGAGAAGAACCCCGGAAAACAACCCGGAGATCTGCGCCGAGAAAGCCCCGGCCCAACAGGCTGCTTGCATGAACACACTACTGACGGCCTGGACCGCCGATCTCGGTTTCGTACTCGATCGGCTGGAGCGACTGAATACCTCCGAGGTGCCCTCCACGTTCACGGGACGGCTCGACATGAAGCGCGTGGGAGTCTTCGGTCACTCCTTTGGGGGAGCGACTGCGGCCCAGTTTTGCCACGACGACTCCAGATGCAAGGCGGGAATTGATGTGGACGGTCAGCCATTCGGAAGCGTCGTTCAGGAAGGCCTTCGTCAGCCGTTCATGTTCCTCCTGAGCGACCACGGGAATTCGTCCGATCCAGTCAGCCAGACCATCAAGTCCAACATCCAATCGATTTACGATCGCCTGCCGACCGACGGCAGGCACCGCATCGCGATCCGGGGTGCCAATCACTTCACGTTCAGCGACGACGGCGCCCTCCTGAAGAGCCGCGTCGTGCGGGGTGTCCTTAGGCTGTTTGGGGGTCTCCGCATGGACGGAGATCGCCAGCTAGCTGTAACCGCTTACTGCGTCCACAGGTTCTTCGACGCGTACCTTAAGGGGGCCAACCCTTCAAGGCTCCAGATCTCGTCCCCGCTCTACCCAGAGATTCAAGTTCTCGAGTGAAACGCGGTCCCGATTCCATGGTTTTGGTGGACCGGGGTCAAGCTCGAAAGAGACACAATCATGAACGTCACGCCGATGAAGCAGCCGAGCGCCATTTTCCCACTGGCCATGTCACTCGCCGCTCTGGCCCTGGTACTTGGACACGCCGCCATGTACGGCGTCGTCCATGAGCTTGACGAGGGGACGCCTGCGCACGTGTTTCAGTTGCTCATGGCTGGGCAGGCTCCGATCGTCGCGTTCTTCGCGATCAAGTGGCTGCCTCGGGCTCCCAGAGAGACGGTGGCAATCCTCGCCTTGCAGGCAAGTGCCGCCTTCGCAGCGCTCGTCGCCGTCTTTTTTCTCACCTGATTCCCCCTCAAACCCATCCAAGGAGCCCAATGAAGACCCCTATCGCTCGCCGTCCCTCAGCGACCTACGGAGCCATGCCGCTCGCCCTCGCCATCATTGCCTGCTCGGGGCCGCGGCCAGCTACCGAGGTCTCCCGCGCCATTCAGGCGGAGGATCACTCGGCCCTTGAGCGCTTGCTCAAAGCCGGCCACTCGCCGGAAGCGGGCGAGTTGCGACCCATCGTCTGAGCGTAAGTGAAACAAGCGCGGTTTGCCAGTCAATTCCCAGGACCGCGGCGGTCGTGGCGCGCCGGGGTGGGCACTTCGGCCGCCCGTAGGCGCGCCCGGGCGTTGCCGCCGAGGGCGTCTGAGGTGCCAAACC
>JAENWE010000092.1 GCA_016650185.1 Vicinamibacteria bacterium
CACCCATGACTTCGGCGAATGGATGGGCACGCCTTACATTTCCATGGAGTATCTCGAAGGCGTCACCCTGAAAGACCTCCAGAAGAGGAAAGGCGCGCTTCCTCTGGGCGTCGGCCTGCAGATCGCGAAGCAGATGTGCCATGGCCTCGCCGCCGCTCACGCCCAGGGGGTGGTTCACCGCGATATCAAGCCCCAGAACATGCTCATCATTCCTGAATCCGGCGACCTCAAAATCATGGATTTCGGAATCGCCACCGTTTCGAACGTCAAAGACGAGAGCAAGCCGCAAGACTCCGGAATCACCGGAGCGGGCGTGGTGATGGGCACTCCCGACTATCTGCCGCCCGAGTTGGGCCACTCCCAACAAGCGGATTTTCGCTCCGACATCTACTGCATGGGGGTGGTTCTCTTCGAGCTGTTCTGCGGCCGGCTCCCGTTCACCGGAGATTCGGCGCTGCAGATTGTCGTCCACCACATGCAGACCCCGCCGCCCTCGCCTCGCTCCATCAAACCCAACCTGCCTCTGGAACTCGAAGCCGTGATCTTGAAGTGCCTCGAGAAGGATCGCGACAAACGGTTCCAGAGCGTGGACGAACTCACCGACGCCCTGAACGCGATCTCCGAGCGCCAGGCCGCCTGATTCAGCGGCCTCCGCGTCTACCTGGCGCGCAGGGGAGCAGGCGTCGAGATTCGCACCGGCCCTTCCGAAGTGTCCACCAAAAGACCGTTCGAATCCAGGGCGGCGATGACGCCGTCCGCGAGGTTGTCCCCCAACCGCAAAGCCACGATGTCGCCGAGCGGCGAGTAGACGAAGGCCAGAAGCTCACTGCCCGACCGCCCGATTCCCGCCAGCAACAATTCATCAACGGTGAGGTCGGGAGGCCGGAAGACGATGGGTCCGGTGGGACCCGCGGTGATCGGTCCGATCTGGGAAGCGCCGTCGCGAGGCCTCAAGACCCGGGCATTCTCCTCGCGGGACTCATCGAGTTGCAGTGCGGCGAGCGCCGCCCGCCTCACTTCCCCGGCGGAGGCCTCGCGCGCGAAGACGCTGACCCTGGCCAGTCCCGGGGGTCCAAGCGCCGCGAAGGACGGCTCAGTTTCCGCCATGGCGGCAAGGAAGTCCTCACCGCGAGCGCGTTTGGCCCGGAACGAAAAACGGCCCGAGCCCGGCTCCGGGTCCGCGTCTTGGACTTGAAACGCGGCGCTTGCCGCTGACCGCAGCAGCCAGACTTCGCCGATCTGATCGCTGCGAACCGGAAGGACCGTGAGGGCATCGCGGACGGAAGCGCCGCCGAAGTCCACGCTCACCCTGCCGACTACATCCCCGGCGACCACGAAAGGGGCGCGGGTGAGCGCCTCGATCATGGCTGCGATGTCGGCGATGTCGGTATCGACGGCTCTGAGGAAGAGGCCTCCAGGTTCAGAGCCCGCGGCGCGCAATGGGATCCCCACGGTCCCCGCGATGACGCCATCCCGGTCCTGTCGGCAGAAAGGTTCGGTGGGCCGAAAAGGCTCATCGACGGGAAGGGGGAGGGCGGCCTGGGGCCCCGCGCGGAATGATTCGCCCACGACCTCAAACTGATAGCAACCGTCCCTGCGGGCCTGCGAAAACTCGCGGAGACGAAAAAATCCCTCTCCCAGGCGGTGCTCCAATGCCTCGGCCGCGCCCATGCCCGCGACCACCCCGCGGAGGGTGAAGCGGCCGGTGTCTCCGTCGAGCGAGCCGAAGGTCAAGGCGGCCGCGGCGTCTCGGAAGGAGGCTCCGGTCTCGGCCAGGAACATGCGTGGCGAGGTCTGGCGGCGTCGGAGGTCATCGAGGGCGATCGTCTTTTCGAGCACGAGTTGCTCGTCCCTCGCAAAAAGAGCGGCCTCTTCCCGGGTGGCCCCCTTGGTTCGATCGCGCATGCGTGCAGGGTCAAGGCTGGCTATAGGCACGACTCGGGCGGCCCGGTGATAAAAGCGAAGGCGGGCTTCGATGCGCACTCCGAAATCGGCTGACCGCAGGATCAGGCCTTCGACATCGATAAGGCGGGTCGATCCTTGCACGAGGCGAAAAAATCGATCCGCGTCCGGGTACGTCGAATTGGCGGTGAGGGCGCGCCGTGATTGCCCGAGCGACCCCGTTTCCGTGATGGTGGGCGCGCCGACTTCGACATTGCGAAGGCCCGCGTCTTTCGCCAACCGCCTCAACAGTGCGTCGTCGTCGTCCGGCAGGGGTGCGTCGGGGAGGGCGCGCGACAGCTGGGCCAGATGTCTATCGAGCAGCTGCCTTTCCTCGGAGTAGGGCCGTGCGGGAACACTCTGGGTCAGTGCCCCGAGAACGAGGAAAGAAAACAGGAGTTGCATGGTTCAGTTTGCGGGCATCGAGGCGGTTCGGGGCTGGAGACTATAGGAGGAGCAAGTGTTGATTCCACCAGGCGACCGGCCCGGCCCTTTCTGCCCGTCGATAACGGTCTCTTGTATTAGCCTCCACCCGAACCGTTTCTAACTCAGGAAGGAAGCCAAATGAGCCCCCTCAAAGCCACAGGTCTGGGACTTCTGTTTGTCGCCACGACTGCTCTCGCCGCTACACCGCGGATGTTCGTGAACCCAAGAACGAACGCTCTCAACAAGAACGAGCCGCCCTTTTCCGGAGCGGTGAAGGTGGGCGACACCTTGTATATCTCCGGTCAGATCGGCCTTGGGCCGGACCGCAAACCTCCCGTCGGGGTGACGGACGAAGCGAGGCTCGTGATGGAAGCCGTGAAGAAGCAGCTCGCGGACGGAGGTATGACGCCCGACGATCTGGTCAGCGTTCAGGTCTACTGTTCAGATGTGAGTCACTACGAAGCGTTCAACGCCGTCTATCGCACGTATTTCACCGGCGAGTTCCCGGCTCGCGCTTTCCTGGGCTCGGGAACCCTTCTCTTCGGAGCGCGCTTCGAGGTGATGGGCATCGCGGTGAAGCGCTGACCTTGTTCCTCGCGGGCCCGGCGCCTCGACCCGGTTTCACCACCAGATTCGCCCCCGCCCCCACTGGCCTTCTGCACCTCGGTCATGTGGCGAGCGCCATCGCGGTGTGGGGTGTGGCC
>JAENWE010000093.1 GCA_016650185.1 Vicinamibacteria bacterium
AGCGGCGCCGGCGTTCTCGACCAGTTCCACCGCCTGGCCCAACTTCACCCGCGCGACCTCCGCAGCGCGAACCTGGGCCGTCACCACGAGGCGATCGAGATCGACGATCTGGGCCAGCATCGTGGTCGGATCCACCGAGTCCCCGAGCTTGGCCGACAGCGACACGAGGGTGCCCGAAAGGGGTGCGGTAACGTTCAGCAAAGCGCGCCGTGCCTCGGCCGCGCCAAGATCGTTCTTCGCCGCGGAGAGAGCCGCCTCCGCCTCCTGATAGAGACGCATTGAGGTGGCCTCCCCCGCGCCGAGTTGCCGCTGCCGCTTGAAGGCCTCTTCTGCGAAGGCCAGGGCCTGCGCGGCTCGCGCGACTTCAACATCGGCCACGCGGGTGTCGAGACGGAAGAGGACGTCGCCCTTCGTGACGCGCAGGCCTTCCGCGGATTTGATCTCGGCGATGAGGCCGCTCATCGGCGAGGCCACGCTCGCCTGTGCGGAGGGGAGCGCGGTGGTCGCGGGTTGCGGCTCGACTGTTCCCGAAGCCTCCACATAGCTTCGCAGCGTGGCCTTGACGATGTGGGCGACTTCGACGGGCACGACGGTGGTCGTGGTTTCTTCTTCCGGAGGCGCGGCGCCGCACCTCAAGAGGGCGAGGCCCGCGCAGAGTGCGATCGCGCCGCGGATGGGAGCAGATGGTTGACTCATCGAAGTCCTGTCGTGTTTGAGGGTGGGGTTGGGGACGGGGACGGCACGGGCATCGGATCGGGAAGCCAGGCCGCGAGATCGGCCGGGCTCTGCATCGCGTCTTCGGTCAGACCGATCGCGGCATGAAAATTCAGGAGCGCTTCCAGCCTCGCGAGTTCCACACGGGCAAAATCCAACTCCGCGCTCACCACATCCAGCCGGGACACTTCCCCCGCGCGATGCTGCGACTCAATCGTGCGCAGCTGCTCCTGACGGTTGGACAGCAGCTCGTCGACGGCCGCCACCTTGTCCCGCGCGGCGCGTGACGCGACGCTCGCCTGTTCGATCTGTTCGATGGCCCTCGACTGGACGCCGGTGAAGCGGGCCGCGGCTTCGGCGCGCTTCGCTTCCGCCTCGGCGATCGGCCCGCGGTTCCGGTGAAAGATCGAGAGAAGACCGCCAAGACTCAAGGACCACTTGCTGTCCCCCTGATCGAGCTGGTAGCCGGGGCCAAGATTGAGATCGGGGTACTGGCGCGCAACCGCGAGCTGAAGCGCCGACTGGCTTGCCGCGTACTCCATGAGCGTTCCGAGCACGTCCGGGCGGTTCAGGAGGGCCTGACGTCGGGCTTCGGACTCCGTGAGGTCAGGCGGAATGCGTTCCAAGTCACCAAATGAGAGTGTGACCTCATCAATGGCCTCAGGCGTGACGCCCAGGGCCGCGGCCAAGGAGACCCTGGCCTCCGCCTCGGCGCGCGCCGTGTCTTTTTGAGCGATCTGCGTCTCGATCAGAGCGGCCCGAGCCCGGCTCAGTTCGAACCGGGAGATCGCCCCCGCGGTCCATTGACGCTCCACCAGCGAGGCCAGGGTGGATTGCAGCTCTTCCTGTCGCGCCAGCAGACCCCCGCGGCGCCTCGCGGCGAACAAGGCGAGGAGGCTTTCGCGAACCCGACCTCTCACCTGCCAGGCCACGGTCGCGATGTTCAGCCGTGAGGCCGCCGACAGTTCCTTCGCCTGCGCGATCTGGTAACCGCGTTTGCCCGCGGTCTCGATGGTGAGCCCCAGGCCGATATCGAAAATCCAGGGTGAGACAACGCTGCTGTCGCTGGTTGAGTTGTAACCGGGCCCGGTGGTGAGACTCGGATTCGGCCGCTCGCCGGCGGTGGTGATGGCCGCCACGGCGGACTTCGAAACCGCGCGGGCCACCGCGAGGTCCGGGTGATACTGAAACGCGGCCAGGGTCAGCATCCGCAGGTCCCAGAAGGCCGGAGGCCATTCGGCGACGCTTCGCGCGGCCTGCAGGTGGTCGCGCATTTCGTTGCTGGTGAGGCTTCGGGCTTCGATCGCCTGGAGCACCGCGGGCGCCGTGATGGGCCGCGCCTCATAGTGGGCGCAATCGGTGCTCCCCAGGATGCCGATGAGGCAGAAGGCAATGGGGATGAGGGAGCGCGAATCGAAGTGGGCCAACGTTGGATCAACCCTACTTCTTTGACGCGATCGGCCCGCCATCGGCGCCCACGACGACTTCGCGGTTCTTCTTCCCTGCTTCCTTCACGAGCGCTTCATAGGAGACGGCCGCGCCGCGGGTCACCTGCTCGACCTTCGTGACCGACCCCTTGCCGGCCTCGCGCTGAAGCCCGGCTCGAACCGCCTCGGGCAAAGCGCTCAGTTCCATCTCCGCCTCGATTTCCAGAACCATTCCCGCCCCATCGATGAGCAGATCCTTTGAGCGTCCATCGACGGTGAGTTCGGCCTCGTAGACGGTCTTGCCCTTTTCAGTTTCCACTGAGAGTCCCCGCAGCGCGCCGCCTTTCATCTGATCGCCAATCGTCTTCTGAACCGCGGTGGGAGCGTCTTTCAGGGTGATGGCCTTTTCGCCGGAGCGCGCGGGTACCGCGAGGCCAAGGCCCAGGCAAAGCGTCGAAGCGAGGAAGGCGAAGCGGGTCTTTGCAAAGGACTGAAGGTTGGACATGGGTCAACCCTAAGGGCCGTTCCCTAACCCTGTCTTAACGGGAAGGCATTCAGGCCGAACGCCAGGCAGGAAGGTCGAGAACGAAGCAGGCGTCCTCGGTCTCGGTAGACGAGAGAACCACGTCGCCGCCATGGAGGCGAGCGACGTGTCGAGCCAGGCTCAGACCGAGGCCGTGGCCGGGTTGCTCGGCACGGGCCTCAGGACCCCGGTAGAAGCGCTCAAACAGACGGGCTCCCTCGTCGTGACCAATGCGCGAGCCGGGAGTTGTGACCCGCAGGGCCAAGCGTCCATCCGACATTTCCAGTGCGGCTCGAGGTGGCGTGCCCGGACGTCCGAACTTGACCGCGTTCTCGAGGAGATTGATCACCGCGATGCGCAGCAGATCCTCGTCGCCTCGGACCAGGGCCTCGTCGGGGGCCACGACGTGAGGTCGGAGCGAGGGCTCATTGCTGACGGCGCCTGCGGCTTCGCGAAGCAGGTCGGCCAGATTGACGGTTTCCGTTCCGAGCGCCAGCGACTCGCCGGAACGCGCCAGGACCAAAAGCGCGTCCACCAGCCTCGACATGCGAGCGATTTCGTCGATCTGGTGACGGAGAGCGGCCTGCCCTTCAACCCCGCCTTCGCGAGCGCGCTCGGCAAGAAGGAGCAGCCGGGTCAGGGGCGTGCGGAGTTCGTGGGCGGCGTTCGCCGCGAAGTCGCGCTCGCGATCGAAACTGTCGCGCACGCGCTGCCACTGGGCCCGAAACGCGAGGTCAAGTTCGCGTACTTCCAGCGGATCGTCGGTCCGGCCGAGGGGCGGTGAATCGAGCGGCGTGGTGGCGACGATGCGATCGCGAAACGACAACAGCGGTCCGGCCACGGTGGCGGCGGTCCGACGGCCGATGAAAACCGCGATCAGAATGGCGAGCGGCGTGGCGAGCAGCAGGGACCAGCCGAAGATGCGCCAGGCCCGTTCGCCGCGATCACGCGGTGAAGCCACCACCAGCTTGACGTCGTCCACGATATCCACGGTGATGGCGAGCCAGGACGGCGTCCACGTAATCACTCCGGGGGACGAGAGGCCGATCGCCACGCCGGGTTGCGAGGTCGCGACCCGTTCTCCCCCTTTCCAGACCTCGATGGCGTCATCGGCGAGACCGCTCTCGAATATGGAATCCCGAGCGCTCTCGCCGAGAGGGAGGCGCTCATCCACCACCTCGCGACGGACCGCCTCGGCCAAGGCGAGCGCAGAGTTTCGCAGGATCCGCTGCTCCTGGGCCTCGAAGACAAACCGTGAGGACAGGGCCGAAGCGCTGGCCAGAAAGAGGGCGGCGATCACGGCCACCGTAACCGTGGCGCGAGTCATCCGCTGGGTGATCGAGTTCAACGTGGTTCCGTGGTCTGGAGCGCATAGCCGCTGCCGCGCAGGGTCCGAATCAGTGATCCGCGGGCGCCGCGATCCAGCTTGCGGCGCAGCCGGGTAATGATGACCTCCAGACTGGCCGCGGTCTCCGGAGTCGCTTCGCCCCAGAGTTCCTCAAGCAGATCGTCTTTGGCCACCACGCGTCCGCGGGCCCCGGCCAGGCGCTCGAGAACCTCGAACTCCCGGCGGGTAATCGGCACCTCCTGCCCACCCGCCGTGGCACACCGCTTCGCGAAGTCGACCCGCAGGTCCCCACGAACCAGGACTCGCTGCGCGCCGCCATCCCCGGCCCGCCGCAGGAGCGCTCTTACCCGGGCTTTGAGTTCTGAAAGCGCGAAGGGCTTGCCCAGGTAGTCGTCGGCGCCTGCGTCGAGTCCAAGGACTCGCGATCCCACGTCGCCCCGCGCGGTCAGGATGAGGATGGGCACCGACTGGCCGCGGCGGCGCCATTCCCGGCACCAGTCGAGGCCACTGCCATCGGGCAGGCCCAGATCGAGGATGACGGCGGCCCAGGGCGGGGTTTGCAGGAAGCGAGAGGCGACCTCACCGCGGGCCGCGGTCTCCACGGTGTGGCCGTCCATCCGGAGAGCGCGGGCCAGAGATTCGCGGGTGACGGCGTCGTCTTCGACGATCAGGATGCGCGCGGACGCCGGAGACGCTATGGTCACGTCCCCCATCATGAACGAAAGAGGCGGGACGCGCGGAAGGAAACGGTCCACCCGGCCAGGGCGCGAGTTTAGGAAGGACCCTTCATGGAAAACACCGCGACGTGGAACGTGCCCGGGACCATCTGCGGTCGCGACGGAGGGGCTCCGGCTGCGGCCGGGGGGCCGGGCTCGAAGGTTGCCGCGGCCAGGTAAAGATTGTGAGTCTTCGGATCGAGGGTCATGGTGCGGGCCCGGGCGGGAGACTTGAGGGTCTGCACCAGAGTGAGCTTGTCGGCCGAATCGATGTGCGCGATGGTCACGGTTGAATCGGAACCGGAGGCAAAAACGTTCCTTGTTCCCGGATCAAAGGCGACCGCATCGACTCCGGAGCCGGTGGGAAGTGTCGTCACCACTTTCCCGCTGTCCGGGTCGAGGACCACTAGAACCTTGTCGCAGGTAGAGAACAGGCGCCGCGTCACGGGATCGAAGGCGAGACCGGTGGGCTCTTCCCCGGGAGTCAGGGGCCATGACGCCACCACGGTGTGGGTCTTGATATCGATGGCCCGAATCACGTTCTTGTCTTCAATGTTCACGTAGATGCGACCGAGCTTCGCGTCCACCTGGGCGAACTCCGGCTTGCCGTCGAGGGGAATGGTCGCGACGACCGCGCCCGACGTCGCGTCGAACACGGTCGCGGACTGGCCTCGGCCGTTGAAGGTGTAGACCTCCTTGCGGGAAGGCTCGTAGAGGATGGAGTCCGGGTTGGCCCCGGTGTCCACCTTCATGATCAGCTTGAGGGTCTTGAGGTCGAAGATGGAAGCCTTGCTTTCGCGGCCGTTGCTCGAGAAACCGCGGCTGAGGTCGGGTGCTATGGCAAAGCCATGGACACCGGGGGTGTCGGTCACCTCGGCCACAACTGCGTCAGTGTCGAGGTCGATCACCACCACCTTGGTCGCGTGCGTGACATAGAGCCGGCGCGCGGCGGCATCCACACTCAGATAGTCCCAACCGCCCTCGCCCCCGACGGCGATGTCCTTCTTGAAGGTGTAGAGGTCGTCGCCTGCGTGTGTAACCGGAACCGACCAGAACAGAGTGGCGGCGAGGGCGGCGGAGGCGAGGCCTCGATGGAGAGTGGTCATGACTTGGTTACCTCAGAGGTCCTTGGGGGGAAGTGCCCGTAGCGGGACGTTAGCGGCACTTGCTTACGCGTGGCTTAACCGGGAGCGTCGACTCGTCGATGACAATTCCGGGGACATCTTATGGACTCCGTGAAGATGCGTTGACCAAATTCCGGGGCGGTCTCGATCGCGCCAACGCAAGTGGTCGATCCCTCCTCACGAATGGGTCGCCCTTCGGCATCGACGCCGACCTGGGTGAAGACACAGCCAAGTTTGGCCTCTCGAGTCTTGGCTCGACCGGTTTCGTCCTTGCCCCGGCACCCTTCGGTCTCGTAGGGCACCATGGGCACTCCAATGACGCACACCCGAAAGCGGCGCGGAGGCGGTTCCAAGGCGCGGTTGCTATTTCCGGGGGGTTCCGGCCAGCGATGTCCGGTTGCGGCCCGTCTCCTTCGAGGCGTAGAGGGCATCGTCGGCCGAGCGAATGAGTTCCTCGGGCGTGTGGTAGCCGAGGTCGGTGCCCGACACCCCGCAGCTTGCGGTGATCCTGATCTTCTCGCTCCCGGCCTTGATCACCCGCTCCGCGAGGGCCACGCGAAGCCGCTCGGCCATTCGGAACCCAGCCGCTCCGTCGGTATCCGGCAGAATGACGGAGAACTCTTCGCCCCCATAGCGCGCGGCCAGGTCGCCTCCGCGAACCTGCACCTGGATCTCCGCCGCCGCCGCCTGCAACGCCGCATCCCCGATGGCGTGGCCATGCGTATCGTTGAGCCGCTTGAAATGATCGAGGTCGATCATCAGAAGCGACAAGGGCTGGCCCGCGCGCGAGGCCTGGGCCACCGCTCGCTCGAGAGAATTGTCGAAGGCGCGACGGTTCAGCAGATTGGTGAGGCCGTCATGCAGGGCCAGCAGTCGATTCGCTTCCACCAACTCGATCAGGTCGATGGCCGCCGCGGCCTGGTTGGAGATCAGCGAGATCACGCGACCGGCGCTGGCCTCAAACGCGTTCTTCTGGCCGATGGCGACCAGCGCGCCCTGAAGGCGATTGCGAAAACGAAGGGGATGGACCATGAGAGTCTCGCCCGGAAGACCGCCGCCGGGCCGGAAGAGAGGCAGGCCGCGATCTCGCGGGGTGTCGATGCGCAGGGGCTCCGCCGGTCCGGTGAGATACCAGGAGATCCAGGTGCGATCGGATCGGTTGGCGCCCTGGCCGATCCATTCCTCGAACTGTTCGGACATGCCGGGCAGACCCTCGATCGCCTCGCCGCGCAGCCTGACGATCCCCGCGCCGATCGTGCGTGGGGCCATGTCTTCCACCGCGCGGGCCACGAACTGGTGGATTTCGGGGACCTCGATGATCAGAGCCAGGCTTTGCGACGCGGAGGAGGCGGCCTCGAACTCCACCTCGCGCTCCGCATGGGCCAGGGTCTCGCGTTCGTTCTCGACCACCTGAGCGATAAGGTGGGCGAGTCGCTGGAGGATCGGCTCGGCGGCGGAGAGGGCCTGGCTCTCCTCGTGATCCACCACCAGCATGCCGCTGATGGCGCCGCGCACCAGAACCGGAACCGCCAGGAGGGTGCCGATCCGCATCTGAGTCTTGTAGTAGGGAAGCGACCAGAGCAGCGACCGGAAGTCGGTGGCGTAGAAAGCTCGCCCGCGGTCCAGCACGAAGCCCACCGGATCG
>JAENWE010000094.1 GCA_016650185.1 Vicinamibacteria bacterium
GTGATTCTCGACAGCAACGGAAACGAACCCGTCTACGACGATGAAGGGAACGGGACCATGCCCCGGCTTTTCGCGGGTTCTCGCCGGGTCGCCCTGGAGCTCTCCACTCGCGACTGGGACCTGGCCTTCCGGGCGGAGCGGGAGACGTCGATGCCCATCGTGCGCCTGAGAAAGGGCGGCGGCGTCCTAGACCAAATTCTCCTCTCACGAGCACAGGGGGCCTTTCTCGGACACCTCACCGGCAGCGCGCTTGGAACCTTGTTCTCCGAGGGCAGCGAGAAGGCCGTCAATCACAAGCTGGATATCGCCTCGCTCAAGAGCGCGGCGCTCCAGGGTCGACGCACCCTCGGGCAGATCGGAGCGACCGGAGAGCTCGCGGTCGCGACCGCGCGATCGCTGATCGACCTCGCCTCGGACCCGGGGAGCCTGAGGCGCGTCTACTCGAACTGGGTCGATTCGTCGCCTTTAGCACCTGACCGGGCTATCGAAGCCGCCATGAAGGGCCAACCCCTGGCGGACAGCTTGTCCGCGAGTGGCTTGGCCCGAGTGACCTCGATCTCCCTCTGGGCTCATGCCGCCGACCCGATGGTCGTGGCCGAAGCAACTCGAACGAACGCCGCCCTCACCCATTCATCCTCGATCACGGGTGACGCGGCCTCGGTCCTGGCCATAACGCTGCAGGCTCTGGTCGAGGGCCGGGATGCCTCTGCCGCGATCGAGATCGCGCATTCTTTCGCACGGCGCTCCGGGCTGTCGCCGGAGATCATCGAAGCCGTCGTGGCCTCGATGAGTCCTGTTGGGAATTCTCGAGAGCCTGGGGAGCCTCCGAACGCCGTCAAAGCCCTCCGCTCCGCCCTTTTTCACCTTGCGAACGCGCGGTCCTTCCATGAGGCGGTGGAAGCCGCGATTGATTCAAGCCCCTACTCTGATGTCCTGCCCGCGATCGTGGGATCGGTGCTGGGCGCGCGGTTCGGCCGCGAGGGGATTTCCCACCATCTGCGAAGCCTCGTGCTTTCCTGCCGGCCTATGGAAGGCCTGGTCGCGCATCCCAGGCCCCCGACGTACTGGGCCACCGACGCCATGGCCATGGCCGAGGCTCTGCTGACGGCACGGTAGTCCGGGCGGGGGACCGACCGGCTGCAAGGGTTGACTGCCCGCTCGTTACGGCCTCAAACCCCATCGATTCCGAGACTTTTAGACCCTTGCTAACCTCCAAAGGGAAGGCGGCGTCAAAGGATACGAATGAGCGGACTCGGAGAAACGCCCTCCAGTGTGGGGGTTGCCGACGACGAAGGGTTCAGAACTCTTGTGACGAGTCACGCCCGTTCACTTCACCGACTGGCTTATCGAATGACCCGAAATGAACAGGACGCCGAAGACGTTGTGCAGGAGGCCCTTTTGAAGGCCTATCGCGGCCTCGAGAGGTTCGAGAACCGGTCCGAGATGTCGACCTGGCTCCACCGGATCACCACGAACTGCGCGTACGACCTCCTGAGGAAACGACAGCGCCGGGCCGAGGATGACTTCCCCGAAACGGACGCCGAGGCGGATGCGGTCACGACCAGTCTCGTGTCCAGCCTGCCTGGCCCCGATCAGACCGCCCACGCCCTAGACATTCGCCGACTGGTCAACGAGAGCATGGAGCGGATGAGCGCCACTGAGCGCACCGCCTTCGTCCTTCGTCATTTTGAGGGCCACACACTGGAGCACATCGGCGCCACCCTCGGGATCTCTCTCGCCGCCACCAAACAATCCGTTTTCCGTGCCGTGCGCAAGGTTCGTCAAGACCTTGAACCCCTGGTGCAAGCCTCATGACTTCCAATTCACATCTCTCTCAACCCGCCCACCTCACTGACGACCAGCTCGTCCTTCTCTACTACCGCGAGCCTCTTGAGGAGTCCGGCTTCGACGGGCATCTGGCCTCGTGCTCGGCTTGCCTGAGCCGGTTCCAGGAACTCTCCCGCGTGCTCCATTCGGTCTCCCACGACGAGATCCCCGAACCGGCGGGTGACTTCGAGGAGCGGATGGCCGCCTGGGTCCTGGCCGCGGCGAGGCCGCGGACACTCACTCAGCCGGAACGAGGTAGTCTCCTTCGCTTTCCACGCGTGACGCGCTTTCTAGCCGTGGGCGCCGCCATCGCCGCCTGCCTGATGCTGGCCTTCTCCTTTGGACGACAGCTCGGCCGGGTCGAGGAACACGCTCTTTCCGCCGCCCAGACTCAGGAGAGGCTGCTTCTGACCACTCTCGGCGAGCACCTCGGACGTTCACGCGTCACTCTGGTGGAGCTCAAGAATCGCGACGTCTCTGCTGAAGACCTGAAGAACCTCCAGGCCGCCGCCGACAACCTGGTCAGCGCCAGCCGTCTCTTCCGCGCCGCGGCGGAACGGGCGGGCGAGACCCAGATCGCCGACGTGATGGACGAGACCGAACGAATTCTCCTCCGCTTTGCGGCGGCGCCAGAGGCCGACGCCAAAGGCGCCCTCGAAGGCCTCCGTCGCCGCGTCGAGTCCAAGGACCTCCTGTTCCGCCTCCAGATCATCGAAGCGCAGGTTGAAAAACGCGAAAAGGACATCACTCCCGCTTCCAAGAGCTCTCTTTGATCCTTGAATTCTCCGAGGTTCCCTCTGATTATGACCAACCCCCTTATGACCCCAAACAAAGCCATGGCCCTGACCACTCGCGTCCTTTGGACCACCGTGGTGGCGGCCCTGATCGCGTTCTCGACCAATGCGCGAGCGCAGAATGAGGCGCCGTCTCCTTCCCCTTCGCCTTCGCGAGCGCCCGCAGCCACCGTCTCGCCATCGCCCTTCGTCCCTCCGATGACGGTCAAACCCGTGATCGCCGACACTGACATGGCCGCGACCGTGAAGCGACCGCTCAGCGATGTGGATGCGGCTGAGATCGAGGCCGAGGTCGAGCGCGCCCAGGCGGAGGCGCGCCGCGAAATGGCCCGGGCGATGCGCAGCATGGAAACCGCCCAGGCCTCCAGCGAGCGCGAGGCCCGACAAGCCGCGGAGAACATGGCCTCAATGGACGAAGTCCGGGCGCGCGCGTCCGCGGAAGCTCGCCTCGTCACCGCCGAAGCCCTGCGGGCGGCAGCCGCGGAGCGCGCCGCCGCCGTCCGCGAGTCAAGCCTGGAATCTGACCAGGACGCCCGGGAGCAAGAACGCGAGGCCCGCGACAAGGCGAGAGAGAAGGCTCAAGAGGATCGCGACAAAGCGCGGGAAAAAGCGCAGGAGCAGCGAGAAAAGGACCGTGAGCGGGCTCGCGCGGCCCGCGACCGTCAGCGCGAGCAGTCGGAGAGCCTCGAGGATCTGTACGACCAGGCCATGGACTCGATCGACGACGAAGATTGGAGCGACGCGCTGCGGCCGCTCAGCAAACTGATGAGCATGAATATGAAGATGGATGCCGCGCTGTACTGGACAAGTTACGCGCAATGCAAGATGGATCGGACCGGCGCCGCGCTCGAGAGCCTGGCGCGCCTGCAGAAGGAATTCCCAACCAGCCGGTGGGCCAAGGAGGGCAAAGCCCTGGAGATGGAGGTGCGCGGAAGGTCCGGCCAGGTCCCGCGGCCGGATCAGGAAGACGACCTCGACCTCAAACTGATGGCCGTCTCGGCCCTCGCCCAGACCGACCCGCAGGAAGCTATGCCCGTTTTGACCAGAATCCTGGCCTCACCCTCATCTTCCAGGAAGGTTCGAGAGCGGTCACTCTTCGTCTTGGCCCAGATCGGCTCGGAGCAGGCCAGCAACGCCATCGCCGAAGTGGCCAAGGGGAACTCATCGCCCGAACTGCAGCGAAAGGCCATTCAGTATCTCGGTGTCTTCGGCGGCGCCAACAATCGCAAAGTTCTGAGCGACATCTACGCCTCCAACACCGACAACACCATCCGGAAGCAGATCCTGAACTCCTTCATGGTCTCGGGCGACAAGGCTCGCGTGCTCACCGCCGCCAAGACGGAGAAGGACCCGAGCCTGCGAGCGGATGCGGTGCGGCTGCTCGGCGTAATGGGAGGCACCATGGAACTCTCTCAGATGTACAGCACGGCCACGTCTACCGAGGAGAAGAAGGCCATCATCCATGCGCTCTTTATCGGAGGCGCGGTGGAGCCGGTGGCGGCGGCAGCCAAGGGTGAGAAGGACAAGGAAGTGCGTCTGACCGCGATTCGAAGTCTCGGCCTTATGGGTCGCAAGAGCCAGGATGTCCTGGCCGAGATGTACCGCGCCGAAACCGATCCCGATGTCAAGAAGGAAGTCCTGAATGCCTTCTTCCTGCAGAACAACTCCATGCGGCTGGTGGAGATCGCGAGGGTCGAAAAGGACCCCAGCCTCAAAAAAGAAGCGGTTCATTGGCTCTCCTTGATGAACTCGAAGGAAGCTCGCGCGTACATGATGGAACTCCTGAAGGACTAGTGTGATGACCTCCAATAACTCTCGTAATCGTCGAACTGCCGTCATTCTCCCCGCACTCCTTCTGGTCCTCGCCTCCCCATCGGCAAACGCGGAGGACCTCTCTTCACAGGTCGAAAGGGCGGTGAAAGCAGGGACATCGACGTGGCTCACCTGGAGGGTGCCGTCGGCCGCCGATGGAATCGCCTGCTGCTGGAACGGCAAGGGGTCAGGCGAGTCAAAGACCTGCTCTCTCGAAAGCGACAGCTACGGGATGAACATGTCGCGCGATCGCGATGGAACTCCCCAAATCGACACCGGCCTCATGGTCTACGCCCATCTGGCCTCTGGCGGGGTGGACAAGATCCGCATCTTCTCGAACTCGTGCCGTGTAGAAACGGGGAACGAGAATGTGCGAGCGATTGCGGGCGTGGCTGCGGCCGAAAGCGTCGCGTACCTTGAGACCCTGGTCGACCGCAGCGACGAGGGTCGAGCGGCCAAGCGGAGGAGTGATGGCGCCCTGATGGCCATCGCCCTCCATGACGAAGGCTCCGCCGACCGAGTCCTGGAGCACGTGGCCCGTGACAGCGATACCAAATCCCTTCGGGAGTCCGCGGCGTTCTGGCTGGGGAGCACTCGTGAGCGTCCGGGCTACGAAGCCCTGGTTCGACTCCGGTCTTCTGATGACGCCCGGTTCCGCCAGCACCTGACCTTCGCGTTCTCGCAGAGCAAAGTCGCAGAGGCCAAAGCGACGCTGATCGACATGGCCAGAAACGACCCTTCGGGGAAAGTCCGCAGCCAGGCCCTGTTCTGGATCGCGCAGAAAGCGCAGAAAAGGGCCGATGCCGACGTCATTCGATCGGCGGTGGACGACCCCGACGCGGAGGTCAAGAAGCAGGCGGTGTTCGCGCTCAGCCAGATCCCGAACGGCGAAGGCGTGCCCGATCTGATTCGGGTGGCCAGAGAGAACAAGAGCCGCGAGGTGCGCAAGCAGGCCATGTTCTGGCTGGGGCAATCGAAGGACCCGCGCGCCATGGCCTTCTTCGAGAAGATCCTCAGCCAGTAAGAGAGGTCTTCGGCGGGCCGTCGCGGGACGAAGTTAGACTCGCGAAACACATGCCCGCAGCAAATACCGGGGAGGTCCGAATCGGCGTAGTCATGGGCTCGCGATCGGATTGGGAAACCATGAAGGCCGCGTCCGAAACGCTGGACCGGCTCGGCATCGGGCACGAAGTCGAGGTCGTGTCCGCCCACCGAACCCCGGACCGGCTGTTCGAATACGCGAGCACGGCGAAGGACCGCGGTCTTCA
>JAENWE010000095.1 GCA_016650185.1 Vicinamibacteria bacterium
CCAGGAAGCGATCGCCTGCGGGATCATGAGCCTGCTGCACAAGGACGACTACTTCATCGGCGCGTATCGCGATCACGGCTACACCCTCGCCCGCGGCGCCGACCCCAGGCCCTTGATGGCTGAGCTCATGGGCCGCTCCACGGGAATCTCCCGCGGCAAGGGCGGTTCGATGCACTTCTACGACGTCCCCAACGGCAACTTCGGGGGGGACGGGATCGTCGGCGGCCACATTCCCATCGCCGCCGGGATGGGATATGCCATAAGGATGCGCGGGTCTGAACAATGCGTGGTTTGCTTCTTCGGCGATGGCGCCATCAACGAGGGGGCTTTCCACGAAGCCATGAACGTGGCCTCCTTGTGGGATCTGCCGGTGGTGTTCGTGGTCGAGAACAATATGTACGGCATGGGGACGTCGGTCGAACGCGCCTCCGCGGTCACCTCGCTGCATGAACGGGGCGCCGCCTACGGAATGACCCACCTGCCCTGCGACGGCATGGACATCTTCAAGGTACGCGATACCTTCGCCGACGCCTTCGCCCGAGCCCGCAAGGAGAAGAAGCCCACCTTCGTGGAAGTGATCACCTATCGCTATCGCGGCCACTCCATGTCGGATCCGGCCAAGTACCGGAGCAAGGAAGAAGTCGAGAAGTGGCAGGAGAAGGACCCGATCGCCCGACTGGGCCTCTTCCTCCTGGACGAAAAGTTCGCCAAGCCCAAGGATCTCGAAGCTATCGACAAGGACGTCAACCTCGAGGTCGACGACTGCATCAAGTTCGCCGAAGAAAGCCCCTGGCCACCCCCCGAATACATGTACGACGACATCTACGTTAAGACGCCTCACGTCAACTGGCGCGCGGTCGAGAAAGACCCGGCCTGGGAGCGATCGCTCCCCGACGACCGGGTTCCCGACGTCTATCCCGTCCACGTTTCAACGGTTAAGGGGTAGAGCCACATGGCCATGATCACCATGCGCGAAGCCCTCAATCAGGCGATGCGCGAAGAGTTGAAGCGGGATCCGAACGTCTTTCTGATCGGCGAAGAAGTCGGTCACTACCAGGGCGCGTACAAGATCACGTCGGGCCTGGTTCAGGAGTTCGGCGACTGGCGCGTGCGCGATACGCCGATCGCCGAAGAAGCGATCGCCGGCGTCGCGGTGGGCGCGGCCTGGGTCGGAATGCGGCCGATCGCCGAGATGATGACGTTCAACTTCGCCCTGCTCGCCCTCGACATGGTGGTGAACCACGCGGCCAAGTATCGCTACATGTCGGGAGGCCAGATCCGCTGCCCCATGGTCATGCGTGGGCCGTCGGGCGCCGCCGCTCAGGTCGCGGCCCAGCACTCCCAGTCATTCGAGAGCTATTTCGCCCACGTTCCAGGCCTCATCGTGGTGATGCCCTCGACGCCTAAAGACGCGAAGGGCCTCCTGAAGGCCGCGATCCGTGACGACAACCCGGTGATCTTCATGGAGAACGAAGTTCTCTACAACCTCAAGGGCGAAGTGCCGGACGAGGATTTCACCATCCCTCTCGGTCTTTCCGAAGTGAAGCGCACCGGGCATCACGTCACCATCGTGGCCTGGAGTCGCATGTGCTATCACTCCCTTCTCGCCGCCGATATCCTGGCGAAAGAAGGCATCGAGTGCGAAGTCGTCGATCCGCGGACCATCCGTCCGCTCGACGAAGCTCCCATCTTCGACTCCGTGCGCAAGACGAATCACTGCGTGATCGTCGAAGAGGCCTGGCCCCAGGCCAGCGTCGGGGCCTATATCTCCGATCGCGTGCAGCGCGAGTGTTTCGATCATCTTGACGCCCCGGTCATGCGCGTGAACGCCCCCGATGTGCCCATGCCGTACTCGAAGGTTCTCGAGAAACTGTACGTTCCGCAGCCCGAGAAGATCGTTGAGACGGTGAAACAGGTTTTGGCGTAGCAAGGAGGAAGACTCATGGCTACGAAGGTTGTCCTCGCCAAGCTCTCCCCCACCATGGAGGAGGGCCTGATCGTCAAGTGGAGCAAGAACGAGGGCGACACCATCAAGGTCGGCGACGTTCTGGCCGAAGTCGAGACCGACAAGGCCAACATGGAGATGGAAGCGCTCGCCGCGGGCGTGCTGCGACGCATCTTCGTGAAGGCGGGGGCGAAGGCCCCAGTCGCCGCTCTGGTCGGGGTGATCGCAGGGAAGGATGAGGATATCTCGGCCTTTGAAGCCCAGGCCGAGAAGGAGCGCTCGCCGGCGACGCCTCCTCCTGCCGCGACCGCTCCTGCCGCGACCGCTCCCGCCCCGACCGCTCCCGCCCCGGTCGCTCCCGCCCCGGTCGCGCCGGCCCAGGCTGCTTCGCCGCCTGCCCTTGCGGCGCAACCGGATGTTTCCGCATCGGCGCCCGCCGCCGCGCACGACGGCCGAATCAAGGCCTCGCCTCTGGCGAAGAAGGTGGCGGCCGAAAAGCATCTCGCCCTCGAAGAGATCCCTGGC
>JAENWE010000096.1 GCA_016650185.1 Vicinamibacteria bacterium
GCGCGGGGCTGGTACAACGGCGCCGACTTCTACGACCTCTTCGGACCCACCAAGACGAGCCGCAAGGGCTATGCCCTCGGCGGGGGCTACAAGAAGAACCTCTTCTTCGACGATCCCCGCAAGCTCGATGGCTCCTTCGATGTCGATTACTTCGGGAACCTCGAACGGCTTCCGTCCTTCCAGAACGTCGTGGGTCCGAAGAGCATCCTCTCGATCGAGGGGAGCCTTGCCTACAAGAACCTGCGCGGTTCCATGGGCAAGGTCGACGATGAGAAGGGGGTCAGCGCGGAGGCCCGGGTGGGCATGGATCGGTCCGCCGGCAAGAGCTATCCGAAGGTCCTTGGCATCGTCGACGGCGGACTTCCTCTTCCCCTGGGACATTCCTCCGTCTTCCTCCGCAGCGCCGCCGGCTACGCCGGGGGTGAGAGGTCCAGCCCCCTCGCCTCTTTCTACTTCGGCGGGTTCGGGAACAACTGGGTCGACCACCGCGATGAGAAGCGGTACCGGACCTGGTTCGCCTTCGCGGGCCTCGAGCTCAACGAAATCCCTGGCCGGTCGTTCGTCAAGTCCACCCTGGAATGGAATCTTCCTCCGGTTCGATTCAGCCGGGCCGGGCGGCCCGGCTTCTACCTCGCCTGGGCCCGGCCCGCCGTTTTCGCCGGGGTGCTGGGAACCGACTTCGAAAAGGGGTCGACGCGCCGGATCGTCCGCAATCTCGGGGGGCAGATCGACTTTCAGCTGACCGTCCTCTCGGCCCTCGACCTCACCCTTTCGGCGGGCTACGCCCGAGCCTTCGAGGACGGACGCCCCTCGCGGCACGAGACGATGGTCTCGTTGAAGATCCTGCACTAGAGCGACCACCGAAGGGCCGATCGATGCGCGTGGTCATTGCTCTGGCGCCCGTCCTGCTCTTCATCGGGCTCCTCCTCCTGCTCGACAGCTTCAAGCTGGTGCGCCTGCGCGCGGTGCTGCAGGCCATCGCGGCCGGCGCCTTCGCCGCTCTCCTGGCCCTGGCCGTCAACCTGGCCCTCCTGGACCGGCTCGGCCTGGAACTCGCCGCCTTCACCCGCTACGGAGCGCCCGGGATAGAGGAGGGACTGAAGGCGGGCTGGGTGCTCTTCCTGATCCGCCGCCAGCGCGTGGGCTTCCTGGTGGACGCGGCCATACTGGGTTTCGCGGTAGGAGCGGGCTTCGCCCTGGTGGAGAACGTCGACTACCTCGAGCACGTGGAGTCGGCCGGCCTGTCGTTGTGGTTCGCGCGCGGCTGCGGCACCGCCGTCCTCCACGGGGCGACCACCGCTACCGTCGCGGTGCTCGGAAAGAACGCTCACGACCGGCGCCCCGGCTTCGCCGCTTTTCTTCCCGGGCTCCTCATCGCCATCCTCATCCACTCCCTCTTCAATCATTTCGTCCTGCCCCCTCTCATGTCCGCGCTGGTCCTCCTCGCCACCCTGCCCCTGCTGCTCATCTTCGTCTTCCACCGCGCGGAAAAGACCACCCGAGAGTGGCTCTCGGGCGAATTCGACGGCGAACTCCAGATGCTCCAGGAGATCCGCGCCGGCCAGGTGGCCCACACCCGGACGGGCGCCTATCTGGAGTCGCTAAAGACCCGTTTTGAGGGCACACTGGTGGCGGACATGTTGTGCCTCCTGCAGATTCAGCTGGAACTCAAGGTCCGGGCCAAAGGCATACTCATGGCTCGCGAGGCCGGAATCGACCTGCCGGTGGGCGAGGACGTGCGCGACAACCTCAAGGAACTCCACTATCTCCAATCCCAAATCGGGCGCACCGGACTGATCGCCATGAGGCCGATCCTCAGTCTCAACAGCCGGGATATCTGGCAGCTCTCGATGATGGAGGAGGCGGGCCGCACCGGCGGGTCATCCTCAGCAGCGGCCACCTCCGGAGCCGCGACTAGCCCCGACTGAGGCCGCCAGGGAATCTGTGGCGAGCGACTCCGTCGCAGTTCAGTTCCGGGGTAGGACGCAAGCGCGGCGTTGGTGTGGCCGGGCATGTCGATCTCCGGAACGATCTCGACGATGCGCTCCTGTTCCGTACGCCACGATGCCCTTGTACTGCTCCTGGGTGTAGAAGCCGCCCTCGCCTCCCCAGACTTCGATGCGGCCGCCCAGGGTGGTGAGATCGGCCAGCTCTTGATCTCGATCCGCCATCCCTGCCTGCCCCCGCGGGCCCCAAAGAGATTTGTGCAACTAGGACCGGGCAGCCTGGGCGATAGCCGCCCGTTTCTGCGGTTCGAGCCACCAGGAATCGGCGGCAGGCGCTCAGATCTGATAGACCCGAATCGGGCCGACCGGATCTTCGGCGTCACACCATCCACCCAACGTTCAACACCGCGCACTTCACGCCGGTCATGAACTTCCACACCGAGCGCTTCTTCCAGAACTCGTCGTAGGCCGGGTGATCGACGATCTCCTGCCAGTAGGTCGCCTTGCCTCCGAACAGCTTTTCGTTCACCTGGGCGAGCGGAGGAAGGCCCAGAAAACAGTCGTACAAACGAGATCCGCGCGCGTCCACCGGACGAGCGCGCCTCGGCCCTCCTCGATCAGCCGGAATCCGCGGCGGAGTTCCTCTCCTCCCCCGCCCTGGAAGTCGCCGCGCGCCTCGTTTCCAAAGCCAGTTCCACTCTCGCCGGACAGCGCCTCGGCGCCTTCGAGATTCAGGGACTGCTGGGCGTGGGCGGCATGGGCGAGGTGTATCGCGCAAAGGACACGAGGAACGGCTTCGCCCGCCTCGATCAGGTCAGGGTGATGACGTCCACGCCGCTTAGCTGCCTTCGTGCGAAGGCGAGAGCCTGCTCCTGCGGCAGGCCGAAGATGGAGACCGCGCATGGCTCGGCGTCGATGCAGCGATCGGCCAAGACGGTCACGCTGCGCACGTTGGTTCGGCGAGGCCCGGCGGTCGCAGGGTCGATGAGATGGTGGAAGCGCTCCCCATGCCAGCGGAAGAACCGCTCGTAGTCACCCGACGTGGCCACCGCGCGGTTGCTCACCTCCAGCGTGCGCGCCACGGAACTGAGGTCGTCGGGCGATCGGATCCCCACGCGCCAGTCACCGCCCTCGGGGGACGCGCCCAAGGCGTAGAGGTCTCCGCCCAGGTTCACGATGGCGTGGCGAATGCCCTGCTCGCGAAGCACTCGCACCGCGCGATCGAGGGAGTACCCCTTGCCGATGCCGCCGAGGTCGAGGTGGAGGTCGGGTTCTCCGTAGCGCACCACTCCCCCGCGCCCGCGACGCTCGACGTCCAAATGACGCCAGAAGTTGCGGCCGGCAAGGCGTCGCACCGCATCGGCCGGCGGAGGCTCGTGCCGGTTCGTGACATCCCACAACTCCGAGGCTGCGCCGATGGCCGGATCGAAGCGCCCGTCACTGAGAGAGGCCCAACGCAGCGCGCTCTCGATGACTTCGGCGGTCTCGGTGCGCACGGTCACGCCGTCGCGCGAAGCCAGAGCGTTGGCGCGCCCAATGTCGGAGTCGTTGCGGAAGCGGGTCATGGTGGACTCCACCCAGCGCAACTCGGCGATCACCGCCTCCACCGCTTCGAGGGCGCGGGCCTCCGACCGATCGGCCACCGTGATCTCGGCGATGGTCCCCATCACCGGAAGGGTGCGTCGGGCCACCGCGACGTGGCGGCGCAGGGCGATGGGCAGGGCGGCGAGGGCGAAGGCGCCGGAGCCTAGAGCCAGGAATTCGCGGCGGCCGAAGGGCCTCTGGATCGAACGGCGAGTCTCAGTCATGACGGTCATGCCTTTCAAAGCCGGCGCAGGCGCTGGTGCAGCCCGCGCAGTGGCCGGCGCAGCTTCGCGGCCGCGCCAGGCCGAAGAGCGCGAACAGGATCGCGCAGATGACGATGCCAAGGACGGTCTCCATCAGTTGCTCCCCAATCCGGCGAAGCCCATGAAGGCCATGGACAGGCACGACGCCACCACCAGGACCAGGCCCATGTGGCGGGCCAGCCCGGGCACGTCGGCCACGTCCATGCGCTCGCGAATCGAAGCCATCAGGGTCAGGGCCAGGGTGAGACCGAGGCCGGCGCCGATGGCGAAGACGATGCCTTCGATGAAGCTGTAACCGCGCGTGGTCTGGAACAGGGCCAGGCCCAGGATGGCGCAGTTGGTGGTGATCAGCGGGAGGAAGATGCCCAGTTCCCGGAAGAGCGCGGGGAAATGCTTCTTGATGATCATCTCCACGATCTGCACGGTCGAGGCGATGACCACGATGAAGGCAATGGTGCGGAGGAAGGGCGTCCGGGCCAGCACGAAGGTGTTCAGGAGCCACACGCTCACCGAGGTGATGGTCAGTACGAAGGTGTTGGCGGCGCCCAGGCGCCAGGCGTTTTCGACCTTCGAGGTGACGCCGAAGAAGGGGCACAGCCCCAGGAACATGGCCAGGGTGAAGTTGTTGACCAGAACGGTGGAAAAGAAGATCCAGGCGAGGTTGCTCATGACCTCTTCTCCCTGGCGCGCTTCTCGACACGCTCCATGTGCCAGCCCATGACGAGGAATATGACGCCCAGGGTCAGGAAACCGCCCGGGGGCATGACCATGAAGACCCAGGGCTCGAAACGAGGGCCGAAGACGTCGAAGCCGAGGAGCGACCCGCTCCCCAGCAGTTCGCGGACCGTGCTGATGGTGGAGATGGCCAGGGTGAAGCCAACCCCCATCCCGAAGGCGTCGGCCAGGGCGCGCAACGGCCTCACCTTGCCCGCGAAGGCCTCGGCCCGCCCCAGGATGATGCAGTTGACCACGATCAGGGGAACGAACGGCCC
>JAENWE010000097.1 GCA_016650185.1 Vicinamibacteria bacterium
AGCTTCAGGTCATCGATGTCGAGATGAAGCAGGCGGATTCGGAACGCGCAGCGGGCGAAGTGCGAATCGGCGAGATCGACAAGGAACTGCGCGCCGCCGAAGAGGAGCGCGCGCAGACTGCCGAACGCCTGGCCGCCCTGGGCCAATCGCTGGTGGCGGCCCGCAACTACTCGGAGGAGAAGCAGGCGGTATCCACGAAGGCCCGGTCCACTCTCGCGGGCCTGGTGGAGAAGGAAGTCGCCACCCTCAAGATGAAGGAGCGATTCGCCGCCGAATTCTCCGATCTCGAAACTCGAATCGAGAGCGCGCTCGCCCGCGCTCAGGAGCTTCTGGACAAGGGCCGGGCCCTCGATCTCGAACAACGGGAAGCGGAGAAAGCCCTGGCCGAGACCCTAGCGGACCGGGACCGGGTCACCACCAGCCTCGCCGCCGAAGAGGATCGACTGCGCGGATCCCGCGCCGAGATCGACGCCGGAGACGAGGCTCTAAAGGCTCTTCGCAAGGACCGGGACGGCATAAAGGACGCGCTCAACGAAATCGAAGTGAGTCGAGCCCGGATCGCTTCGGATCTCGACCATCTGGGCCGAGAGGCTCACACCGCCATAGGCCAGACCGCGGCCCAGGCGGCTCTGACCCTGACCGAGGAAGATCACGTAAGGGACCTGGACGCTGTCCGCGAGGAACTGAGCGAACTGAAAGAGAAGATCGACCGGATCGGGCCCGTGAACCCCCTGGCCGTTCAGGAGGCGCAGGAGAACGAGGAGCGCTTCGTGTTCATGACCTCGCAGCGCCAGGATCTTCTCGATTCCATCAAGGAACTTTCAGAGGCCATTCGGCAGATCGACACCGAGTCACGCTCGCGATTTGAAGAGGCGTTTCACATCATCAACGCGAACTTCCAGGAGACGTTCCGGCAGCTCTTTGGCGGGGGTTCCGCCGGCCTCGCCCTCGTGGATAACGAGGACATTCTCGAAGCCGGCATCGACATCATGGCCCAGCCTCCGGGCAAGAAGCTTCAGAACGTTCTGTTGCTCTCGGGCGGAGAGAAGGCCATGACCGCGATCGCCCTGCTCTTCGCGATCTTCAAGTACAAGCCGTCGCCCTTCTGCATCCTCGACGAGGTCGACGCGCCGCTGGATGACGCGAACATCGGCCGGTTCGTCAAGATGCTCGACACCATCCGCGGCAACACCCAGTTCATCATCATCACCCACAGCCGAAAGACCATGCAGATCGCCGACAATCTCTATGGCGTCACCATGGAAGAGCCGGGGGTCTCGAAGCTGGTGAGCGTGAAATTCAATTAGGACTTCGGCTGGGGCAGAACGCGCAGGTAGGGCTTGACCGTCTTCCAGCCTTGAGGGAATAGTTTCTTCGCCTCTTCATCGCTCAAGGACGAGCCGACGATGACATCCTGTCCATCCTTCCAGTTGGCGGGCGTCGCCACCTTGTATTTCGAGGTCAACTGAAGCGAGTCGATCACTCGCAACACTTCGTCGAAGTTCCGGCCGGTGGACGCCGGATAGGTGATGGTGAGCTTCACCTTCTTGTCCGGACCGATCACGAAGACCGAGCGCACAGTCAGGGTGTCGTTCGCGTTCGGGTGGATCATGTCATACAGGTTGGAGACGTTGCGATCGGGGTCGCCGATCATCGGGAAGTTGACGGGCGTGCCCTGGGTCTCGGCGATATCCCCTTCCCATTTCTGGTGAGATTCGACGGAATCGACCGAGAGGCCGATGACTTTCACATTCCGCTTGTCGAACTCGGGTTTGATGGCGGCCACGTAGCCGAGTTCGGTGGTGCACACCGGTGTGAAGTCCTTGGGGTGCGAGTACAAGTCTCCCCAGGAATCACCCAGCCATTTGTGGAAGCTGATCGAGCCTTGCGTGGTTTCGGCGATGAAGTCGGGGGCGGTGTCGCCCAGTCGAATGGCCATGAGATATCTCCAGAGAATTGGGGGGGGCCTAGTTTGCGTCAAGCGAGGGGCGTCTCGCAAAGCCAGATCCGCGGCCAGATCGAGGGCCGGGACTCCCCCGCCTGGCCCAGGGTCACAATGAGCGGGGCATCCTGGCCACGGAGGTCGCTCGCATCCGCGGCGTGACCCAGGCCAACTTCAGTCAGCTGGCGTCCGGCCTCATGGGCCGCGGCCTGGTCAGGCAGAGGGGCGACGCGCATGATGCGCGCCGTCGACGCCTGGTGCTCACCGACAGAGGGCGCGCCACCCTCAACCAGATCGAGCCATTTCGCCAGGAGGCCAACCGTCTGCTCCTCTCCGATCTCTCCGCGACCGAGCGTGGGACCTTCGTGAAATGCCTGCACCGATGCCTGGATCGACTGCAACTCGATCGCGAAGACAGCTATCTGCCGACGGACGCTCGCACAAAGCGCGCCTCCCCACCACGCAGGAAGACGCAAAGTTCCCGAGGAAGGTCCAACCCATGACCGAACCCGCCTCTTCATCCCGTCGCGCCTTCCTGGCCGGAGGGAGCCTGGCCAGCCTCGGCTTGATGCTGCGATATTCCCCGGTCTCGCTGGCTGAAGTGAGGAAGACGCCCGCGTCCACCTACAAACGGACGGGCAATGCGGGAGGCGGACTTCGGAGCTCCTTCTGGGCTCAATCGGCAGCCCAGCCGGAGTGGAAGTGCGCGCAGCCCGGGAGCCGGTGCGGGGGTTTGGGTGGGCCGCCCGCTACCCCAGGCCACAGCCGGGCGGACGCACCGCGGCGGACGTATTCACGGGGTGACTGTGCCTCCTGCCACGGCCCCGACGCGCGAGGCCTGCCCGACTCCGGCCTGGACCTGACCTCGAGCAAGCTGGTGGCCCGGCTCTCAGATAGTGAGCTCAAGGACTTCCTCCGAGTGGGGCGCAGACTCGACGCACGCGATTCGGTTCGCCGCCGTCTCATGCCCGGCCCCGGAACCACTCTGGGATTTCGCGAGAGCGACTATCCGCTTGTCATCGAGTTCCCGCGAGCAAAGACCAGCGGGATCCCGGCCGCACGCGATAGGGCCGTTCGCCCATCGATTGGGCGCCTCTATCTCATCTCGGTGGCAATTTTCGCCCGCGCTCCCCGGAACACCAGGAGGCCGGCCCGGTCGTCCGCGATCCAGAGATTGCCGGCCGGATCGAACGCGACGCCCTCCTGCTGGACTCCCGGCAGAACGATTTCCGCTTCTTCCTGACCCGACAGTGTGAGCATAGCCACCCGGTCCTTCGAATCGGCGACGACGAAAAGACGGTCGAGGGCGGAGTCATAGGTTACCGCGGTGAGATCTGCTCGGCCACCCATCGTGATTCGACTGACCAATGCTTCGGCGCCGATTCTTCCGGAAGCTGCGAGGGGATCGAACGCCAGGATGATCAGGACCGCCGGAGCCCGCTGATGGACCAGGTAGAAGACACCACCTCCCGGTCGCCCAGCCTCTTTTCGAAAGGCCAGGCCTTCAAAGCCCTGGTTCTTGTCGACGCCGTCTTCGCCGAGCAGCGCCGCATCATCCAGCTTGAACTTCGCGGTCTGCTTTCCCGTCGCGGGATCGAAAACGATGAGTTCGCCTTTCTTTTCCGAGAGCAGAACGAGTCGCCCGGAGGGCGAATGGAAGGCGACGTCCTCGAGGTTGCCCCCCACCGGGAATTGAGCCACGAGCGCGCCCTCTTTCGAGATTTCGACGAGAGACCCCTCGTCCCCCACTACGAAGAACGTGCCGCGGCCGGGGGCGAAGACGATCCCGGACGGCTCTCGGACGCCCACTGCCGCGAGTCGCTCAGGCTCGCCGAGTATCGACCACCCGCCCATCTTGGGCTTGCCCGCTTTGATCTTCACCGGGCCATCGGCGCTCGCTCGGGCGGTCGCATCCATGTCCAGGCTGCGCTGTATCCACGCCACCGTCCCAAGCCCAACGAGCAGGCCTGCAGTCAGGACGATGATCGCCTGCAGGCCGAGATACAGCTTGGCTACCGCGTGGTATTTCGCCTTGTTAATGCGCGCGATCGTGTACAACTGGGTGGAGAGTTCGGCATTCAATTGGCTCACTCGGACCGACATCCAGGCCTTCTGATACGTGGGCGCGTCGTAGCGCAGAGCGTCCGCAAAGAAACGCAGGCCCAGACTTTCCTCCTTCTCGGAAACGGACCCCTTTCGCGCCATGTCCGGAACGCTGCGGGGACGAAGTGATTCGATCGCCTGGACCAGAAAATAGACGGCGATGACGGTGTACACGACGAAATAGGCGTACAGCCATGTCTTCAACTGGGGGGGGACGTCCGAGAGCAGTTCGGACCGCGTTCCGAGAATGATGATGGCGGCGTTCAGGGCGCCCATGATAATGAGCGCGAACCGCGCCTTGTGGTCGGCCAGGTCAACGAGGTCCTGCGCTTCCTTGAGGGAATCAATCATTGCCTTGTATCGCTGCCAGGGGTCGGCCTGGCGTATCTCGGCCTTGGCCTTCTTGGCTGTCTTTTCCTCTTTCTTCGCCTTCTTCTTGTTCTTCTTGTCCGGCTTGCTCTCGTCCCTACCCCAAACACCGCTCTGGTCCGGATTCGGATGTTCTGAGCCTTCCCCGGGTTCTGAGCCTTGGACGTTCAAGTCCCCTTCAGGGACTGGGGTCGCCCCGAAGGCCGGCGGGTCTGATTCATGGGCATCGGAATTCGAATCGAGGGGATTCATTTCGGACCTTGCAAACGAGAGACTGCGACTAGAAGAGAAAACCTGAGCCTACATAAAAGCGTCTGGTCTGCTCGGTGCTGCGGGCGTAGGCGGCAGAGAAGATGAGGGGCGTCGCGCTCGGCTGGATCAACAGCCCAGCGCCCCAGGAGGGATGCCACTTCCTCGAGTTCTCCCCCTCCAGCCAGACACGCCCCACGTCCGAGAAAACGGTGACGCCGACGCGCAGAGGGAGAGGGAGCCCATTCAAGGTGCCAAGCCACACCCGGAGATCCAGACCGGTGTACAGCGCGCCGTCTCCGGCGAATCGGTTGCGGCTGTAGCCGCGAAGGCTGTCGCGTCCCCCGAGCACGGCGGACTCAAACCAGGGGTAGGGACCAAAAGCCCTCCGCCCCCCCACCCGGGCCGCTAGCTGCGCCGGGCTGGTGGCTCGTCCGACATACCCAGCCACCTCCCCTTCAAAGGCCCCGAATGCCTTCGTCACGTCGAGCAGGGCGGGGGCGACGCTGACCGCGACGTCCACCCTGACCGCGACGAGCGAGGTCTTGGGGTTGGCTTCGGGGTTAGCGGTTGGCGTCTGCAGGCCGCCCCCCGCCAGGGCGCTCCCGCGCCCCCGGCTGTCGAAATGCAAGCCCCCATCCACTAGCGCCGCCTCGAAGTTGCCCCGGCCGTACGCCCCGATGCGGTTCAGGACGTTGGTCGCATCCGTGTCCGTGGTGGCGGCCCGCAATGTGCTTCCGAGGCGCATCTCGAGATTCGAGCCCCGCTCGATCCGCCAGGAAGGGCTCACGGAAAAGAGCGTTTCTCCGGTTCGGTGCTCCGACTGCGCCGCCGTTTTCTGGGTCAGGTTGCCGTATCCGAAAAAGTTTGTACGTTCGAGGCCGGAGGCCAGAGCGTCTACCCGAAAGAAGGACCGGGCGGCGGGCCGACGAAAAGTCCCCGAATAATTCACGCGAGCAGCCTTCAGCCCGGTGGACCAGACCGCGGAGAGATCATGCTGCTGAGCCTGGGGCTCGGAACGAAACCCCCACGATGTCCGGCTGACGCTCGGGCCTGCGATGAAGTTCAACTCGGTGGCGTACGTGAGATTGGTCAGGAAGACGGTCCACCGCCCGTAATTCCGCGGCTCCACCCATGGGGCCTCGGGGTTGGGGTTGGAATTGGTCCAGGCCGGGTGCCGACGCGTGCCGGGCCCTGGCTTCACCTCCACCGTTCCCGAGGTCCCCGGCCAGATGTCAGTCCCGCCACTTCGAGAGTCGTCCACGATGACGTGGGTCGCGATGTCCTGCTCTGCGATCACACGCACCAGAATCGGGCCGCCCGGGGGGCCGGTTCGCTCCACTCGGTCCTTCCCTCCGTGAAGATAGATCCGTATTTCCTTCGTCTCGTCCTTGAGAAAACGTCGCCGGTAATAGGGCTCGAGCGAGTCCACCAGCCCTACCGTGACCTCGACTGCATCTCCCTCCAATCTTTGGATCGATACCGTTTCGTCCTGATGAGTGGCGTGGACGTCCACATCCACCGCAAGGTCACGGTAATAGTGCATGACGTAGTCCACGAGCCGTTCGCGCCGGCTGCGTAAAGCGGCGCTCAGGGCCGCCGCCGAGAGCGCCTGCCACTCTTTGGGCAGGCTCCGCCCGGCCGCTTCGATGGCTTCGTCGGTGAAGCGTGCCTGCGTCTCGCGCACGACGGCCTCGAACGCCTGACGGTCGAGGTCGGTGAGCAGCCAGCGGTCCAACACCGCGCCGCTTTGGGTGGGCCCCTCCAGGCGAGCGTGGAAACCCCGTCCGAACCTGACGAAGCGCGGCGCGCGGGCGCGCATGGACGAAAAGATCAGACCCTCGTTCTTGACGAAGGCCATGTCGGGATCGAGGGCGAGCGGCGCCCATGTCTTCTGGCCGGGGAGGCGAAGCCAAAGCCACTGGCCTCCGTGACGGTCGTAGTTCTCGACCATGAGATCGAGTACCCGCGCCCGAAGGAACTCTTTCGAGTCCACTCGGTTCTGGGGACCCTCACGCCACAAGTCCCACAGCTCGACGGTCTTGACGACCTTGGTCGAGCCCATGAAGCCTTTCTTGGGAAGTTCCTCGATCGTGCCCACGTGCCCGGCGAAGGTCTCGCGGAAAGCGCCCAAGTCAGGGCTGTCAGGCATGCGGACAAGCCGGGGCTCGGTATGCATGATGCCGATGGCCTCGGCCAGCCTGGGAAGGATGAGCGCCGCGCCGGGGTGCGTGGATGACGTGTGGTCGCGGACGATCTTGCCCGGCGTCGATCGGCGCCACTCCTCGGGCAGAATTCGCTCGGGCTCCTTGTGCAAGGAGCGGAATTTGTACTCCCGCCCATCCCCGGCCTTGAAGCTGAGAGCGAGCGTCTGAAGTCGCCCACGCTGGCGATCGGGCGTCAGGCCACCCGCGAACGTGGACAGGTCCAGCTCGGGCACCGTGAAGGGAGTGGTCCAGAGTTCGCGGTAGCCGGCGCCGAAAAAAAGGCGGTGCAGGCCGCCCGCTGCGTACTCTGGCCCCGGCGCGATCCGCGCCGTCTTTTCCTCAGTGGGGGTGACCTCCTGGGCAGCTGCCCCGGCAGCCACACCGAAGAAGCCAAGGGTGGCGACTGAAAGCAGGGTCGAGCGAACCTGGAACCGCATGGCACACCTCCGAAGGCGAATCACCTCACT
>JAENWE010000098.1 GCA_016650185.1 Vicinamibacteria bacterium
GGCAAGCTCTATGAGTTGCCGTCGCCCACCGCTGAACCCAGGCTTCTCCCGCTGCCCCCCCGGGAATAATTCGCGGACGACGGCCCGCACCCCCAAGCCGAATGGCTCGGCTTGACTTCGTGAATCGTTGTATGCTCATATACGCATATAATGCATTTCCATATTCTCCCCGCCGTCCTCGCCACCGCCCTGACCCCGGGGCTTTTCGGGGCGCAGGAACCGCTGTCTCTGCATGACGCCCTGGCCCGGGCCCAGACCCAGAACCCTGAACTGAAGGCCATGCGGGAGCGGGCCAGCGCGTCCATCTCACGCGGCGAAGCCACCCGCAAACAGAACCTCCCGCGGGCCGGGGTTCTTCTGACCGCCGAGCGCACGGACAACGCGGCCTCGGTCTTCGCCCACAAGCTGAATGCCGGGGAGTTCAGCTCCGAGGACTTCGAGATCGCCCGGCTCAACGCGCCGGGAGCGCTGTCGCACCTGGGCACCTCGCTCTTCGTCGAAGTGCCCGTCGATATCGCCGGGCGCGTGGGCCTCGCGGCCGATGGTCAGGCTGCGGGCAACCGCGCCTTCGCCCAGAATATCCGTGAGGCTGAAAGCGCGCTCCGACTTCACGTCACTGAGGCCTACTTCGGCGCGGTCCTGGCGCGCCAAGAGGTGGAGGCGACCGAAAAGGCCCTGCTCGCTGCGAAGTCCCGAGAGCAGGTCACGCAGGAGCGTTTCGCCGAAGGACTGGCTCTTCAGGCCGATGTCCTGCGCGTTCGCGCGCGGAGGCGGTCCCGAGAGGCGGACCTGGCTTCCCACCGGGCCGATTTCGCGGTGGCCCAGGCCATGCTGGCGCGCCTGATGGGATCGCCGGATGGCGCCGCCTTCGATCTGACCGACCTGCTCGACCCGCAGTCTTCATCGGACACTCTCGATGCCTGGAAGGCCCGCGCCGAGATCGAGCGGCCGGCTCTCATCGCTTCTCAGGAACACCGGACCGCGGCCGGATTGGCCCTCCGCCTGGAGGAGAAGTCTTCCTGGCCGGAACTTGCGGCCCAGGCTCGGCTCATGGACGACCGCACCTCATTCTCCGGAGGCGGCCGGTCGTGGGCGATCGGCGCTACGCTTCGCTGGAACGTGTTCGACGCCACCCGCGGAAAGCGAGTGGCCGCCGCCCTGGCCGATGAGCGAGCCACCGCCGAAGACGAACGGGCCACCCACGATCGCGTGCGCTACGAAGTGGAGTCGACCTACAGGCGTCTTGTCGCCGCGCAGGAGCGACTGACCGCGGCCCGCGGAGGCGCTCTAGAAGGACGCGAGGCCCTCCGCGTGGTTCAGGAGAGGCGGACCCAGGGTCTCGCCACCCTGACCGATGAACTCGAGACCGAAGCCGCCGCTTTCGCCGCGGAACTCGAAGAAATAAACGCGGCACGCAACGCCGTCCTGGCCGAGGCCGCGCTGAAGCGCGCCGCCGGCCACACCCTTGGGAGCCCGATGCAATGAACGTTCGACACCTTCTCCTCACCTCCCTGGCACTTCTGGCCAGTGCCGCCGCCTGCGGCCACGCCCCGGAGGCCACGGCCCCGAAGGCACAAGAGGCGAACGGAACTCCCATTCGAGTGGAGACGGTTGAGGTTCGCGTCTCCAGTGACGCCGGCGATCTGGAAATCCCGGGGGCCGTCGAGTCGAGCCGGCGCGCCGTCCTCAGTTCGCGCCTGTCCGCCTCGATCGTCGAACTGAAGCTGCGCGAGGGCGACGTGGTGAAAGCCGGAGAGACCCTGGTACGACTGAGCGCGGAAGCTCTTTCGGCCGCGGCCTCCGCTGCCGAAGTCCAGGATGAGGCAAAGACCCGAGACCTCAAGCGCGCCGAAGCTCTTCTCGCCAAGGGCGCCGCTACCCGAAACGAGGTGGAGAACGCAACCACCGCAGCGGCGGGCGCGCGTGCGGCCCTGACCGCCGCGCGCGAGGCTTTCGGCCATGCGACGATTCGAGCGCCCTTCGGCGGCCGGATCGCGAAGAAGCTCGCCAGTGTCGGCGATACCGTCAACCCAGGGACGCCGCTCCTCGAGATCGAGGGCGAAGGCGGCCTCGAGGTGGTGGCCTCGGTCGAGAGTGCCGTTCATGAACGGCTGGCCGTTGGTCAGAAGCTCAAGGTCCGCATCGACGGCGTCGACGCGCCGGTCACCGCCACCGTTCGCACCCTGGCCGCTTCCGCGGATTCGTCCACGCATCGTTTCACCCTGCGCGCCGACGTTCGCAGCGCGCCTGGGATTCGCGCCGGACTCTTCGCCAGGATCGCGGTGCCCTTCCCCGGCGCGGAACGACGCCTTCTCGTCCCTGAAGGAGCGATCCTTCGCCGGGGCGGACTCGCCGGCGTGTACGTGGTCCGCGATGGCCGAGCCTGGTTGCGCTGGATCGCTCCCGGCGACACCTTCGGCGAGTCCATCGAGGCCCGGGCTGGACTCGAAAACGGCGAGCGCGTGGCCCTTGAACCGGCCCGGCTGCAAGATGGCGCGCCCGTCACCGAGGGCCGGCAATGAAACTCGGTCTTGCCGGGCGCATCGCCCAGGCCTTCGCAGACAGCAAGCTCACCCCGCTGCTCATCGGCGCGGCCCTCGCCACCGGCGTCCTCGCCCTGCTGGCCACCCCGCGCGAGGAGGAACCGCAGATCCGCGTCCCCATGGTCGACGTAATGGTGGCATGGCCGGGCGCGGAGACGCGAGCGGTCGAAACCCACATCGTGGATCCTCTCGAGCGTTCGCTCTGGGGCATCGCCGGCGTGGAGCACGTCTACTCGACCGCGCGCCCGGGCTTCGCCCTCATCACCGCGCGCTTCAAGGTAAACGAATCGAACGAAGAGAGCCTGGTCAAGGTCTTCGAGCGTCAATCGGCGCTCCACTCCGTGAGCCTGCCTCCCGGCGCGCTTCCGCCCACGGTGGAGCTCCGTTCCATCGACGACGTTCCCTTCCTGGCCTTGACTCTGTCCAGCCCGCTCCAGTCCAGCGACGAGCTGCGGGCGCTGGCCGCCGAACTCGCGCAAGAACTCTCCGAGGTTCCGGAGACCACCCAGGCCACCCTGACCGGAGGGTCGCCTCGAGCCATCCGGGTGGTGCCCGACATCGCGCGCATGAACTCGAAGGGCGTCACCTGGCAAACGCTGCTGCGCGGTATCACCTCCTACGGCGGCCGGGCCAGCGGCGGCACGTCGGTGCGCGACAACCAGGAGATCCGGGTGATGGGCGGCCTGCCCTTCGAGCGCTCGGCCGACGTCGCCAACGTGGTGGTGGCGGTGAGCAACGGGCGACCGGTCTACGTGCGTGACGTCGCGACCGTCATCGACGGTCCCGACGAAACCACCGCCGCGGTCTTCTACGTGACCGGCCCAGCCGGCGCCACCGCGGAACGCCCCGCGGGAACCTCACACTCCGCGGTAACCATCGCGCTGGCCAAGCGTCCCGGCTCCAACGCCACCGCGGTGGCCGAACGAGCGCTCGAGAAACTCGAAGCCCTGCGATCGCGGCTTCTGCCCAGCGATGTGCGGGTGGACGTCACCCGCAACTATGGCGAGACGGCGAGAGAGAAGTCGAACGAACTGGTCGAGCACCTCCTGCTCGCGACCCTTTCCGTGGTCGCTCTCATCTCCTTCGCCATGGGCTGGCGCAGCGGCCTGGTGGTAGGCATCGCGGTTCCGGTGACCCTGGCTCTCACCCTTCTCATCTACTTCCTGGCCGGCTACACCCTGAACCGCGTGACCCTGTTCGCCCTCATCTTCTCAATAGGCATCCTGGTCGACGATGCCATCGTCGTGGTCGAGAACATCGAGCGTCATTTGAGAGAGAAAGTCGGGCGGCCGTTCCTTCGCACGATCGTCGAGGCGGTGGACGAAGTGGGCAACCCGACCATTCTCGCCACCTTCACCGTCATCGCGGCCATCCTGCCCATGGCCTTCGTGCGCGGCCTCATGGGTCCCTACATGCGCCCGATTCCGAACGGCGCGTCCGCGGCCATGATCTTCTCGCTGGCCGTGGCCTTCATCGTCTCGCCCTGGGCCGCCTACCGGATCTTCAAGCCCCACGCCGAGCATAACGGGGGAGATGAGCCTTTGAAGGAGGGCCTCAGCACCCGAGTGTACCGACGCTCGATGTCGGCCCTCGTGCGCCGTCCCTCGGCCCGCTGGGGTTTCTTCGCTCTGGTCATGGCCTTGCTGCTCGGGGCCATGGCCCTCGTGGGCACCGGGTTCGTGCGGGTGAAGATGCTCCCCTTCGACAACAAGGGCGAGTTCCAGGTGCTGATCGATCAGGACGCGGGCACGCCTCTCGAAGTGACCCTGGAAACGGCGCAGAAGATGAGCCGGTACCTCGCCACCGTGACCGAGGTGGCGAACATCCAGATCTACGCGGGCGCGCCCGCGCCCTTCAACTTCAACGGCCTCGTTCGTCACTACTTTCTCCGCCGCTCTCCCACCGGCGCCGACCTGCAGGTAAACCTGTCGCATAAGTCCACCCGCAGCGCCCAGAGCCACGACCTCGCCAAGCAGGTCCGGCCCGCCCTGGTGGAGATCGCGACACGACGCGGGGCGCGGGTCAAGGTGGTGGAGATTCCGCCCGGGCCTCCGGTCCTCGACACCCTGGTCGCCGAGATCTACGGTCCCACCCGCGAGGCGCGGGAGGCGCTCACCCATCAGGTCCGCGAGATTTTCGAAACCACTCCCGGAGTGGTGGACGTGGACGACACCCTTGAAGCCGCTCGCGAGCGCGTGGACCTCGCGGTGGATCGCGAAAAGGCCGGGCTCCTCGGCATTCCCTCCTCGGACGCGGTGGAAGCGCTCGCCGGCCCCGGCGAAGGTCGCGAAGTGGCGAGGCTCGATGCCCCAACCTCTCGCGAGCCCGTGCCCGTGCGGGTGCGCCTCTCGGCCGCAGATCGGGCCAATCTGACGAAGCGCCTGTCCCTGCACGTCGACGGTCCCGGGGGCGCTTCGGCCCTCGCCGACCTCGCCCGGGTGACGCGCCGGGGCGAGGACCAGCCGGTGGTCCACAAGGATCTGCGGCCTGTCAGCTACGTCTTCGGAGATCTGGCGGGAGAACAGGAGAGCCCGGTGTACGCGCTGGCTGCGCTCAACGAGCGGATCGACAGTCTGCGCCGGCCGGACGGTTCATCGGTGGAGCGCTACGCGATCGAGGCTCCCGAGACCAGCGACCGCACCGCCCTCAAATGGGACGGCGAGTGGCAGATCACCTATGAAGTGTTCCGCGACCTCGGCATCGCCTTCGCGGTGGTCCTGGTTCTCATCGCCATCCTGGTCATCGGCTGGTTCCAGTCGTTCGCGGTGCCGCTCGCGATCCTCCTTCCCATCCCCTTGTCGCTCATCGGCATTTTGCCCGGACACTGGGCCTTCGGCGCGTTCTTCACCGCCACCTCCATGATCGGCTTTATCGCTGGCGCCGGCATCATTGTGAGGAACTCGATCATCCTCGTCGACTTCATCGAGCTGAAGCTGCGCGCCGGCATGGCTCTCGAGGACGCGGTGGTGGAAGCGGGCGTGGTCCGGTTCCGGCCCATGCTGCTCACCGCCGCTGCGGTGGTCGCGGGATCGTTCGTCATTCTCTTCGACCCCATCTTCCAAGGCCTCGCCATCTCTTTGATGATGGGCGAGATCGCGGCTACCTTTCTCTCCCGCATGGCTGTGCCCGTCGTCTACTACCTGATCGCGCGACGCGGCCGCGCCGCCGAACTCAACCTCGAAGGACTCACGCCGGAACCCCCGGCCTCACCCTAAGGACAACACATCATGACCATCGAACGCGCTCTCCGCGCCCTCGCCGGCTTCTTCGTCGTGCTCTCGGTCGCTCTCGGCTATTGGGTGCATCCCGGCTTCTTTCTCTTCACCGCCTTCATCGGCCTGAATCTGTTCCAGTCGGCCTTCACGAATGCCTGCCCGGCCATGGCGATCTTCAGGATGATGGGCCTCAAGAGCTGCGTGCCCCAGGGCTAGGCGTACTCAGGGGCGGCTCACGGTTGGCCTCATGGGCGAACGCGGCCCGTTGGAGACAGCCGAACCCTGGGCAGGGACGTTTCCACGGCCCGGGAGCCCTTTCGACGCACCTCGTATCCGGAGGCTTTGGGACGGCCGACAACAATCCGCTCGAGTTTCCGGCCAAGGAAATGGGCGGCCGCGCCATCGTCGAGAGCCAGGGTGGTGGACACGACTCCCTCCGCCACCATTCGATGCACTGAGGGGCGGCGTTCCGGCTCTCCATCAAAGTGCGGACAGCAGGTCCCGGGAAGGAACCCGAGCCCCGGCAAAGGCGCTAGCCTGTCCGCCCACGAATCGGTGACACCGGTCTTGAACCAGCAGATCGCGCCCGCGCTGCTGCCCGCGAGGACGATTCCCCTGCGCCAGGCCTCACGCAACAACGCGGGAATTCCCCACTCTCGCCAGGTGGCGAGCATGCTCTTGGTGTTGCCGCCGCCCACGAAGATCGCATCCTGACTGAGGAGCAGCCGTTTCAAGTCGGGCGTTCGTCCAAAGAGCGACGCATGGGTGGGGCGGCATCCCAGCTTCGTGAAGGCCGCGTAGAACTTGGCGATGTAGGTATCGGAGTCCCCCGTGGCCGTGGCCAGCAGACAAACGGAGGGATTCCGCTTTCCAGTCTGGGCCAGGACGTAGCGCTCAATGCGCGGGTTGGGTTCGACGGTGAAAGCCCCGCCGCCGATGGCGATGATCTGGGGTGTTTTGCGTCTCATCAATCTCCTCCCGAGAGAGTTCGTCCGAGCTGGCCGCCAATCCGTCGAGCATAGGATAACGGGATGATCGCACTTCCTTCGCAGCGCCACCTGTTCGACATCCCCCGTGAGATTGCGTACTTCAACTGCGCCTATTACTCGCCGCAGTTGAACGAATCGCGCGACCGGCTTCTCGCCGGGGTGCGGGCCAAGAGCGCCCCCTGGGAGCGCCTGCCGGGGAGCTTCTTCGATGACGCGGAGACCCTTCGCGGCCTGTGGTCCCGGCTTTTCGGGGGCGACGCGGATGGATACGCGGTGGTTCCCGCAGTCAGCTACGCGCTCAGCACCGCGGCCCGCGCCATCGAGCCGAGGTTGAAAGCCGGCGACCGGATCCTCGTGATCGCGGAGGAGTTTCCGAGCAACGTGCTGCCGTGGCGACGGACCGCGCAGGAGACGGGTGCTCGGATGGTCACGCTCCCCACCCCATCGGACGGGAATTGGACGAAGGCGATCCTGGCCGCGATCGACAAGTCCGTGAGGGTGGTCGCGATGTCTACATGCCACTGGACGAACGGCGCCCGTATCGATCTCGAGCCCATCGGCGCCGCCTGCCGGGCGAACGGCAGCTTCCTCGTGGTTGATGCGACCCAGACCCTCGGCGCCATGCCTCTATCCGTCGACCGCATTCAGCCCGATTTCCTCGCCGCCGCGTGCTACAAGTGGCAGCTCGGCCCTTACGGCGTGGGCCTGCTCTATATCTCCGAGCCCTGGCGCTCCGCCCGCCCTTTGGAAGAAAGCTGGCTGGCCCGCGACAACGCCGCGGATTTCACCTCGCTCGCCAACTATTCAGACACCTACATGGCGGGAGCCCGTAGGTTCGAGGTGGGAGAGAAAGGTTCGCTCACCACTTTGCCCGGCGCCATCGCCGCGGCCGAGCAGATCGAAGCCTGGGGCATCGAGAACATCGCGTCCTCGCTCGCCGCCATCAACTCCAGAATCTCCGCGCACCTGGAGCGTCTGGATTTCCGGATGCCCGGGGAGGAGCAGCGATGCCCGCATATGTTCGGCGCGGTGCTGCCCGCATCGCATACGTCGAACCTGGTGGCCGAGTTGAGGAAAAGAGAAATCTACGTCTCTCAGCGCGGGAGTTCTCTGCGCTTCGCTCCCCATCTCTACGTGGACGATCAGGACCTGGCTCGCCTTGAGCAAGGTCTCGACGACCTCGCACGATAGACGGGCCAGTCGGAAACACCAATCGCGGTGCGCTCTACTTCGGCATCAGGACGGTGTCGATCACGTGGATGACGCCGTTGCTCGCGGCCACGTCGGGGGCAACGATCTTCGCTCCGTCCACGGTCAGGCCGTTGCTCTTGTCGATCTTCAGTCTTCCGCCCTGGGCCATGCTCAGGTCCTTCAACTGACGAAGGTCGGCCGAACTCGCGTTACCCACGAAGACGTGATACATCAGCACGGTCTTCAGCTTCGGGACATCCCTCAACAGTGCATCGAGGTCCGCCTTCGGGATCTTGGCGAAGGCCTCGTCGGTGGGAGCAAACACCGTGTATGGCCCGGAGCCCCGGAGGGTCTCGACGAGGCCGGCGGCCTGGAGGGCGGCGGCCAGACTCTTAAAGGTTCCGGCGGCGGCGGCTGTATCTACTATGTCCTTGGGCGGAGCGGCGAGGGCGCTTGCGGAAAGCAGCGCGGCCGCGGCGGCGAGCGAGAGTAGCTTCTTCATCGGGAATTCCCTTCCTCGGGCAAGAGTGCCCACTGCTCGGAAGTCTGGAGGGCGCTTGGCCGGCCCGACATGACGGCCGTCATGTGAGACGAGAAAGCGATCGCCAGCTTGACAGCCGGCGGGAGCAGCGTCAGAGTCGCCGTCACTCGGTCGGCGCGTTTCTTTCAACCCTCACCAGCCGACCATTGGGAGGTCCAGTGTCACATAACGATATGAGTGCGCGATCCCTGTCGCTTTTGGGCGCCTCGCTGCTGGCGATCGCCGGCGCCGCTGCCGGCCAGACGATCCAGTACGAGCCGACCCGCGGGGTGCCGACTTTCGCGGTACGCGAACCCGTGTTGCGCCTCAAGCCAGGGGACACCGTCGAGACGCGAACCTTCTCGAAGCCGGGCGACTACTACAACCCTGACACCGCCGGCCCGTGGCCCGGTGAAGTGGGGCCGTTCTTTCTCGAAGGTGCCATGCCCGGCGACACCCTCGTGGTCCGGGTGGTCCGGCTTCGTCCCAACCGCGAGATTGCCATATCCAACGTCACCCCGGGCGGCATCAGCGGTGTGGCGGGCGATAGCCGCACGCGGCTTCTGAACGATCCGCTTCCGGCCCGCCGCTTCGTGTGGCGGCTAGACCGGGTGCGCAACGTCGGCATCATTAGCCTTCCGAACTCCGCCGTGAAACAGGTGGAGATTCCGCTCCGGCCCATGCTGGGCCGCGTCGCCACCGCACCGGCCGGAGAAGAAGAGTTCGGCGGTCTGTGGCCCGGCGACTTCGGCGGCAACATGGACGCGTCGGACGTGACCGAGGGCGCCACCGTGTACCTGCCGGTCTTCCACGAGGGCGGGCTGTTCTATTTCGGCGACTTCCATGCCGCGCAAGGCGACGGCGAGATCACGGGCTCCGGCCTCGAATCGACCGCGGACGTCACCTTCCAGTTCGACGTGATCAAGGGCCGGCGGATTCGCTGGCCGCGCATCGAGAACGACGAGTACATCATGGTGGCCGGGAGCATGAGGCCGCTCGTAGATGCCATGCGCATCGCCTACGTGGAACTTATCGAGTGGCTGGTGGCCGACTACGGCTTTGACAAGATGGAGGCCTACCAGCTGGCATCGCAGGTAGGGGTGGTCCGCGTCGCCAATATCGTGGATCCGCACTACACGGTCGTGGCAAAATTCCCCAAGCGATTGTTGCCGCCAAGAGTTCGCCCGTAAGAACTCGGGCACGAAGGCCCGAGTTCCAGGGCGGAGGGGTCTTCCCGTCACTCGAGCTGGCTCCGCAGCATCCAGTCCGTCTTTTCGTGGACCTGTATCCGCTGGGTGAGCGGGTCGCTCGCGGTTACACTCTTAGTCTTGCCTCTTCGTCCCATCCCGCTCTTCCCCATGCTTGGTTTTGAAGGGATAAGCGCTGCCCGTGTAACCCTTGGCCGGGATGTATAGCGACAGCACCATGGTCGCGGCCAGCACGACGACCGTGGCCACGAGCGACCAGGCCACCGGGACATGATAGATGTCGACCAGCAGCATCTTGCCGCCGATCAGGATCAGCACGATCGCGAGGCCATAACTGAGCAGATGAAATTTCTCGTGCATGCCGGCGAGCAGGAAGTACATCGCGCGCAGGCCGAGGATGGCGAAGACATTGGACGTCAGGACAATGAACGGGTCGGTGGTGATCGCGAAAATCGCCGGGATGGAATCCACGGCGAACACCACATCGACGATGCCGATCAGCAGGATCACCACGAACAGCGGCGTGGCCACCTTGGCGCCGCCGATGCGGGTGAAGAATTTCTCGCCATCCAGGTCGGGCGAGATGCGCATGTGCCTGCGGATCCACTTCAGCGCCGGGTTCGATTCCAGATCCGGTTCCTGCCCGGCGGCCCACCACATCTTGATGCCGGTGAACACCAGGAACGCGCCGAACAGGTACAGCACCCAGTCAAAACGCGCGATCAGCCAGGCGCCCCCGAAGATCATGAGCGCGCGCAGCACCAGCGCGCCGAGGATGCCGTACATCAGCACGCGCTTCTGGTATTCCCCCGGTACCGCGAAATAGGTGAACACCAGCAGGAACACGAAGATGTTGTCCACCGCCAGCGCCTTTTCGACGAGATAGCCGGTGACGAACTCGAGCGCCTTGCCGTTGGCCATGCCGCGCGCCGCCTCGTCGCCACCCATGCCGCCGAGGTGCCACCACAGCAGGCTGACGAAAACGAACGACACCGCGACCCAGATCAGCGACCATACCGCGGCCTCGGCCATCGAGACCTTGTGCGCGCCCTGCTTGTTCATGGCCAGGAAATCGACCAGCAGCGCCACGACCACGAAGGCCGAGAACAGCATCCACATCACCGGTGTGCCGATACTCATCATAGTAAGGAATCCGTGTTAGGGAGGGTTCAGCGGCGCGCTTTACTGCGTCCGCTGGAACCAAGGTCAGGAGAGCGAACATCAAGAATCAGCGGGCATGACCAGTCTATTCGATGAACGCCGCGGGTTCTGCGCAAGCACGCCCCCGCACCCGTTGCGCCTCGTCGCAAAACCGCTATCGCCAGAGGCCCGAGCGCCTCATCGAGCAACTCGCACAAGGGCTCGCGTTCACGCCTGCGCTCGAGGCGGCGGCGATCCTCGGCCCATCGTCTTCAGTCGGCGCGCTGGCGGCGTTGACGGCGTGGATGGTCGCCCTCGTCCTGATGTTGGTCTTCGCTGAAGGATGGCGGATCGTTCGTCGGTCTGCCTCGTCGTCGCGCCCGACGACGCTGTACGATCGCATAGCCGCAGTAGCGGGACCTACCTACGCGCCGCTCGTGGCCAAGGCCCTGCGGTATCTCGTGCGAAGTCCGCAGGTTCGCAACAACTTGCCTGTGGCAATGCCACCCCTCGCGCTCGTCGGCTGGCAAGCGGGCGGCCGCGGGACGCTCTCTTTCTCGGACGTTGGGTGGCGTGACCTCGATGGGCGCGATCGCCACCGGGGGGTTGTCGTTGAACTTCCCGGTTGACTTCTCCACAACCATAGATAAACTATGCCTACCTTGTCTATGCCAAAGAGCGAAATGCCTTCGGGCGCCCTGGTGCTGCTGATTCTCCGCGTTCTTCGCTCCGGCCCCCTTCATGGGTACGCGATCGCCCAGCGGATCCACGCCCTCTCCTCGGACGCCCTGCGCGTGGAGGAGGGCTCTTTGTACCCAGCCCTTCAGAAGATCCTCCTCAAGGGCTGGGTCGGAGCCTCCTGGGGCGTGTCCGATACGAACCGGAAGGTGCGTTTCTACAAACTCACCCGCGACGGGTTGAGGCAACTGGAGGCCGAACTTTCCGACTATGAGCGTCAGACGAAGGCCATCCAGGCCGTCCTCCGCATGGCTTGATTGGAGCAACTGGAATGATGGAGCTCTTCCGCCGCATTTACTACATCCTGAACCGCCGCCGCCTGGACGCGGAACTGGCCGACGAGATGGAGTTCCATCGCGAGATGGCCGCGCGACACGAGGGGAAGCCCCTCGGGGACCCGCTGCGATTGCGTGAGGATGCGCGGGAGGCCTGGGGCTGGATGTGGATCGACCGTCTGGGTCAGGACCTGCGTTTCGCTTTTCGAGCCATGCGGACGTCGCCGTGGTTCACCGTCTCCTCCGTTCTGGTTCTCGCTATCGGCATTGGCGCTACTGTCGCGGCCTTCTCTTTGTTCAACATGGTCGTTCTGCGTCCGCTCCCGGTCACCGATCCCCACAGCCTCCTTCGGTTTCAAAGGCAGGGTCCGCAGCAGTTCTGGTCGGACGTGCCGTACCCCGCAGTTTCCTACTATAGGGAGAACACGCGGACACTTTCCGCGGTCCTCGCCCTCACCACCGCGCGGCTGGCGATCGAGGGAACGGAGTTCGCGCCGCCAACCTACTTCGTGACCGGGAACTTCTTCACCGAACTCGGCGCCACGGCCTCGGCCGGCCGGCTCTTCACGATAGCGGACGAGGCTCAGGCCGCGGCGCCGATGGTGGTCCTGGGCCACGGCTTCTGGGCGAGCCACTTCGACGCGAGTCCTGATGTCGTGGGGAGTTCGGTGCGCTTGAATGGCAAGCGCGCCACCGTGGTCGGGGTCGCGGCCCGCGGCTTCAGCGGCCTGGGATCCGACGCCCCCGCCTTCTGGGCGCTCATAGCTCACCATCCATACTTCGTTGATGGGAGCAAGATGCTCACAGACTTCTCAGGTCAGCAGAACAGCGGCGTCAGCATGTGGGGGCGCCTGACGAGGAACGTCACACCTCGCGCCGCGGAAGACGAGCTGGCGTCGCTGGCGGCGACGCTCCGGGTGCAGCACCCCGCAGATGTGTGGGAGGGAGAGCGGTTTCCGAGCGAACCGGGCGGCTATTCGCAGAGCGTCGGTTCCGTGTCACGAGGAACGGGCCCTGCGCCCAGCTCTCACGACCGCCTCTATCAAATGTTCGCACTCGTGGGGTCCCTGGTGCTGCTGATCCTGGCGGTAGCCTGCGGCAATCTCGGAAGTCTTCTTCTCGCACGAGGCGCCTCGCGCCAGCGGGAGATCGCCCTGCGCGTCGCGATCGGCGCCGGGACATCGCGCCTGGTGCGCCAGCTCTTCACTGAGAGCCTGGTCCTCGCCCTCATGGGCGCCCTGAGCGGTCTACTGGTTGGCTGGGCCGTCGTGAAGTCCATGCTGGTACTGACCGATGCCCCGTCGTGGTTCGATCCCACGCCCGACGGGCGGGTGGTGGCGTTCGCGACCGGGATGGGCTTCCTGTCCGCGACGCTCTTCGGGCTGATGCCCGCGCTCCATATCGCCCGGCAGCGACATCGCATGACCTTCGCCCGGAGGTTCCTCATCGGCGCCCAGGTGGCCTCGAGCTGCGTGTTGCTCATCGTTGCGGGGCTCCTGGTGCGGACATTCGATCGCGTCACCTCGCTCGATCCCGGGTTCGAGTACGAGCACGCCATCGTCGTTGACCCCTCGCTTGAAGAACATGGCTACAGCGCGCCTCGGGCGCGGGAGTATCTCGACGATCTCGAGTCCAGGCTCCGTGGAATCGCAGGTGTGGAGGCGCTGGCCCGCACGTCGACCCCGCCCCTCGGTGGCGCCAGGATCACCGCGATCGTTCAGATCGATGGCCGGTCGCAGGAGGTTTTCATCCACCAGGTGGATCAGGGCTACCTCGGAACGATGAGAATCCCGCTGCGCCGGGGGCAAGACCTGGTGGCGGGTAACGAACGGGGTGTCGTCATCAGCGAGTCCCTCGCGCGAAAGCGCTGGCCAAACCAGGATGCTCTCGGTCAACCGTTTCAAATCGGACAGGAGCCGCCCCTCACCGTCGTGGGCATTGCCGGGAGCGCGCGATCGCTGGCTCTGCAGGATCCTGACCCGGTCGAGTTGTACCGCCTCGCCCGCGAAGGTGATCTTGTGGGGATGTCGCTGGTGGCGAGGACGCTGGGTCCTCCCGAAGCAGTCGCGGCCGCTGTGAGCGCCGCTGCAAAGAGCGTCGATCGGACCTTCACACCACGGGTTCACTTGCTCAAGGACCAGTTTCAACAGCACGTCCGCGACGTGGAGCAGGGTGCCCTCGCGGTCAGTCTGCTGGGAGTGATCGCGTTGATCATGGCTTCGCTCGGCATCGTGGGGCTCGTGTCCTACGCGGTGGCCCAGCAGACGAAGGATATCGGGATCCGCATGGCGATCGGCGCCGAATCCCGGCACATCCTCCGAAGTCTGGCCGCGCAATTCCAGCGCACCGTGGCTTTGGGCCTACTCGCGGGTGTGGGCGGAGCGGCGGCGCTGTCTCAACTCCTTCGCCGGGAGCTCTATGGGCTCAGCACGTTTGACCCGCTAAGTTACGTCGGCGCGGTTGCGCTCTTCGTCTGCGTGACCGGCCTCGCCGCCTTGGTGCCCGCGAGGCGCGCCCTGCGCGTCGACCCGCTGGTCGCTCTCCGTTGCGACTAGTGTGGTGGCCCTCAAATAGGTATGCCAATTGAGCGTCGAGGCGCCCGGAGCGCAAGGCGCCGAGGAGGCCGCATATTGAACATATGCAACGACGAGCAACGCGGCGATCCGGGATGCATCGGCGCTCCAGTGGTATA
>JAENWE010000099.1 GCA_016650185.1 Vicinamibacteria bacterium
CCGGTGTCGTGGCCGCGGGTTGAAATGCCGAAGGTCCCACGCTCGTTGCTGGTGAAGCCCAATTCATCCCGCATGAACTGAGGGGTGAGGGCGTCGTACTCGTTTGCACCCGGACTGCCGCCTTGAAGGACGAAGTTCGGAACCACGCGATGGATGGTGAGTCCGTTGTAGGCGCCCGCCTCCGCAAGTTCCGCGAAGGTTGCGACGGTGGCCGGGGATTCATCGGGCAGAAGCTGCAGGGTCATGGGCCCCAGGTCCTTCATTCGGATCACCGCGGTCGCGCCGTCGAGAGATCGCAGCGCCGCCCCTGAGGGCAGGGGCTCGGGCACGTAGCGGATAGTGCGGGCCGTCACCGGCTTTCCCGTGGCCTCGCTCAACACATTCGCCGCCGCCAAAGCCACGGCCGGATCGCGGTCGTCCAACAACGGCCGGAGGCCTTCGATACTCACGAGGTCACGCGACGTCCCCAGAACCTCGATCAGTTTTTGCCTCGGGTCCCGCAACGTAGCCCGCCCCGCGCGAGTCAGGCGTTTGATCGTGGCCAGGATCATGGGCGCCACGCTTTTGAGTTCTCCGCTGCCCAAGAGCTTCGCCGCCGAGGCCAGGAGCAGGCCGGAATGGTCGCTGCTCAAAGCCCGCACCGCATCGTCAAACGTGGTCATCGCCTCCGCGGCCACGTTTTGATCCGGATCGCGAACCAAAACCTCGAGTGCGGCCTGATCCTTCAACAGGGCGGCGACGGTGGCGGCGTACGCGCGCGCCTGCCAGGGTGAGCCCGCGATGCTCCGCGGCAGCCTTTCGCGCGCCAGCGCCGGAGCGACCTTCGCCAGGGAAACCAGAGCGCGGGCTCGAATACGCCAGTCCTTGCCCTGGTCCACCAACTGAGCAATCCGCAACGGGTCGCAGACCTGCGTCCCGAGACGATCCACTGCGGCCAGAACCACGTGGCCGCTCGGCTCCTGGTTCCGTATGGCGAGAAACGCCTTTTCGCACGTCCCGGCGAGCCGCATCGCCTCCAGCCGAACCATGGGCGAACGATCCTCGACCCATCGCTTCGACCCGAGCACGGCCAGCCTTCGAACCTGCGGATCCCCGTCCAATAGCGCGATGTCGAACGTCGCCGGATCCTGATCGCCCGCCGCGTTCAGGGCCAGCAGGGCGAACTGGCGAAGGCGAGAATCTTCGCTGTCGCGGATGGCCTCGCGCAGAGCCTTGATCGTGGCTGGATCGGGTCGCGCCGTTTTGAGGTTAAGCCGAATGCGCGACTCCAGTCCCCGCGCCGCGCCGCGCCGAGCGGTCTGATCCTTGTCCTTGAGGCCGAGAACGAGAGGCGCTTCACTCTCCGCCCGACCCGGCATGGCCCGGCCCATGGCCTCGTAGATCACCGCCCGAACCGAGCCATCGGTCTCGCCGCCAATCAGCGCCCCGAAATCGAAGAAGGCCTTCATTTGCGCCAGGGCCCCGATCGCCTCGCGCCGCACTCCGACGTCGGAGGAGCGGAGGAGAGGGATCACGGCCTCGCCGAGGGCGGGGCGTTCGAGACGCCCGGCGGTCCGGGCGGCTCGCGACTGGAGGCGAACGTCCGGGCTCTGGAGTGCTTTGAGCAGCGCGGAGACGTCCTCGGCGCGGTTGTATTCGACCTCGAGGATCGCACGCTCGGCGGGCGATTGAAGCACCAGCAGGAGGATGAGCGAAAGCATGGGGGTTTCCGATGGGGCGGCGGGCGCGTCTCCAGGGGTCAGTCCTGCGACGACGGGGCGTCCGGTTTGATGCCCAGAGCGTCCATCATCACGTGAAACAGTCTCGTGTTCGGGAAAAAACCGCTCACGCGCTCGGAGCCGGCGCCGACGGCGATAGCGGCCACCTCGTCGGCGGTGTGCGAGTCGTCCACCATCACGTACTTGAGGCGAACCGGCTGCCCCCCGACCCGGGTAGGCTTCCATTCATCGTAGCCGGCGAGGAGCGGCTCGTCCGGGCCGCCGCCCGTCACGCGCAGCGCAAACGAGTGGTCGGCGGTGAAGAGGAGGAGGGTGTCCTCTAGATTGACGCGCTGCTGAATCTCTTTCGTCAGCTTGTCGAACGCCACCAGACGATCGAGCCCAGCCTTGGGATCGGGCGTGTGAGCATCCCACTCGACCATCAGGAAGTAACCCTGGTCGCCCTTGCTCAGGTGATCAATGGCCAGCAAGGCGGCTGCGCGCACATCGACCTTGTCGGCCACCACGATGGGACGGTTCCCTGCCGCTCCCGCGGCCTCGAGCGAATCGAAAATCGGTCGCCTGGCTCCCGCGGAAAGTGCGCCAAGACTCGTCCCTCGCGCGACGAGCTGTTTTTCGATTTCCGCGCGGCCCGATCCGATCAGCACATCCACGCCATCTCCAAACCGTGGGTTCAGGGCCTGGGGGAAGATCTCCCCCCAGTTCCCCCGGTCATTGCTATGGGCGTAGCAGGCCGCCGGCGTGGCATCGGCGATGGACTGGTCGGTCACTACACCGGTCTTGAGTCCTTTTTCCTCCGCGTACTCAAGGATCGTCTTCAGCAAACGACCGTCCTTCTGCCTGCGGATCGCTTCCGGCCCCTGACTGATCACCCCGTTCTTGGTCTTCTGACCGGTCATGATCGCGGTCATGCCATTCGCGGAATCGGAGACAAAGCCGTTCGAGGGCGACGTGTCGCTCAATCCGACATGGGGCCACGTCTGCACGTTCAGTTTGAGGGGAGCCCGATAGGCATAAAGACTGGCTGCGTTGAGCGTCGGCACTCCACCGGCGTCCGCGAGGAAGAGAATCACATTGCGCGCGTGTTTCGGCCCGGTTTGGGCGCCCGAGGGAAGCGCCATGAAGCCGAGCAGCAGGGAGATGAGAACTTTTCGCCTGGTCATCCGTCGAGTCTATCCCTCCGGAAGGGGGATCCCATTCCTACGTAAATCCCCAGGGTTCGGCGTCATGAACCTGGATGAGCGACGGGATTTCTCTCCACACGAATCGACTGGCCTCTCTCACCGGCGCACGCGGTAGAGTGCGCTTGGAACGCTGCATCTCGGGCCCACTCCCCACCGACTCTTCGAAACGAGGTACCCATGCGAAAGATCCAACTGATTCCCGTCACGATGGCGCTTGCCGCCATCACGCTCCTGGCCCCCGAAAGTGTCGGAGCGGAGACGAAGTTGCTGACCCAGCCGGCCATCGGCGCGACCCACATCGCCTTCATCTACGCAGGCGACCTCTTCGTCGCCGACCTCAATGGCGCCAACGTCCAGCGGCTGACCTCCGATGACGGCATCGAGTCGAATCCCGTTTTCTCGCCCGATGGGCAGACCCTCGCGTTCAGCGCCCAGTACGACGGCAACGTGGATGTCTTCACGGTGCCGCTCAGGGGCGGCGCGCCCACCCGCCTGACCTTCCACCCTGGCCCCGACATCGTTCAGGCTTTCACTCCGGACGGGAAGGCGGTGCTCTTCACCTCGCAGCGCTCGGTGTTCACAAACCGCTATTCGCAACTGTTCACCGTCCCGATCCGGGGCGGCATGGCCGAGCGACTGCCCATCCCCAACGCGGCGCACGCCACCTACTCACCCGACGGCCAGCGCATCGCGTACAACCCGATCGCGGAGCGCAATCTCGAGTGGAAGCTCTATCGCGGGGGCACTGCGTCGACCTTGTTGCTCTTCGACACCAAGGGCTATGCCGTCGAGAAGATCCCCCAGCCGGAAACGCGGGCCAACGACGCCGATCCCATGTGGATCGGCGACACCGTTTACTTCCGGTCCGATCGCAACGGCGAGTTCAACATCTTCGCCTACGACACG
>JAENWE010000100.1 GCA_016650185.1 Vicinamibacteria bacterium
CCTCCAGCTGGGCGACCGGCTGGGGCTCGGCGACAATCTCGGAGTCGGCGACAGGCTCAAGTTCGGCGACAGGCTCGGGTTCGGGTTCGGCGACCGGCTCCGGCTCGGGCATGGGCGAGGGTTCGGCGATCGGCTCGGGCTCGGCCTCCAGCTGGGCGACAGGCTCGTCCTCGACGATGGGTTCGGCCTCGACGAATATCGGCGCCTCGGTCATGATCGGCTCTACCTCGACCGGAATAATCGTCGGGCCTACCTCGACCGAGACCGGCGACGGGAAACCGGTCGCCGGCGGGGGCGATGGGGTTAAGGAAGGAGTGGTCGCCTGTGGCGGAGGCGCGATGCCGCGCACCGCCTCCTTGCCGAGCAACGCCTCGCGAACCCGCTGCGCCCTCGTCGGCGACGCCAAGTAGCCGATAGCGGCGCCGACAAGCCCGCCGAATATCAATTTCCCAAGGCCTTTCATCGGGGCTCCCTCCGTCTCGCCACGGGCCACCGTGGAACCGTCAGCATCCTCCGCATGGTATCACCACGAGAACATCGGCCGCGAGGCGTCCGCACTGTAGGCCTTCAACAAGAATGTAGGTGTGGCGGCCGGATCGATCCGACGCTGTAGGTTCAGCTCAGCCTCAGGATGGTCAAGCGACCCTGTTCGTCCTCCGTGGCCACGATCGACCAGGACGGACCCAGATCGACCGTCGCCTGCAGGTTGATCTCGTGCAACGCCTTCCGCGCGATAGGATCAAGCACATATTTGAGAGGCATGGGGGGACGTTCACCCATCTGCACGTTCACCTCGCCCGCCTTACTACGCCGCATAAAGATGGGGGAGTCTGACACGACACTCAACTTCAGGCGTTTTTCATACGCGCGGCTCTGTTCTCCCGCGGCCGGAGAAGACGGCGCGACCATAGCCACTTCCCCGGTCACCCCGCCTGGCGTGACCGGCCGCATCTCACGCTGGGCGAACGCCCGGAGTCTCTGAGCACTCTCATCCGCCTGCCTCCGCGCCGACGCGAGCCGCCACGCATAGTAAGACACGAAGGCCACCAGGAAGATGATCGCTACGAACATGATGAGATATGAGACCTGAACGCTCACGGAGCCCCCTCAGTCGCCTCTGGGTTCCGCAGTCCACGCATGTGCTCAAGGAACCGCCGAAGGCCCTCTTCCTCGCCCGCTGAGCCCGGTTCATAGAAGCGCCGCTCGCCAAGCGCCTCGGGGAGATGTCGCTCGGCCACGTATCCTCCATGGGAATGAGGGTACAGGTAGCCCACTCCATGACCGAGCGCTTGTGCGCCCCGGTAGTGGGTGTCACGCAGCGCCGGCGGAGGAGGCAGGGCGCCGTGTTCTTCGATCTCAGCCATCGCGGTTCCGATCGCCGCGTAGGAGGCGTTCGATTTGGGGGCGCAACTCAAGTAGGTGACGGCCTGGGCAAGGTTGATGCGACACTCCGGCAGGCCCACCATCTCGACCGCCTGGGCGACGGCGGCGGCCACCTGGACGGCACGCGGGTCGGCGTTGCCCACGTCTTCGGATGCGAAGACAAGGAGTCGGCGGGCGATGAAGCGCGCGGACTCCCCGCCCGTCAGCATGACAGCCAGGTAGTATAGTGCCGCATCGGGGTCAGATCCGCGCATGCTCTTGATGAAGGCCGACACGACGTCGTAATGCGCGTCCCCATCCTTGTCGTAGATCACCAACTTACGCTGCGCGGCTTCCTCCAAAATGCCGCGGTCGACCTCGTTCAGGCCGGAACTCTCCGCCAGGGCCACGGCCCGCTCGAGAACAGTGAGCGCACGACGGGCATCGCCCAAGGCGGCCTCCGCGATGACGTCAAGCTCCGCATCCGCGACTCGGATCTTACTGCTCAACCCGCGGGCGGGATCCGACAGCGCCCGATCGAGTAGGAGCCTGATCTCCGCCGGCTCCAGGCTGCTGAAACGATAGAGCTCACAGCGGGATATGAGTGCCGGAATGACCTCGAAATACGGGTTCTCGGTGGTGGCTCCGATAAGAGTGACCAGACCATCCTCCACCGCATGCAACAGCGCATCCTGCTGCGATTTCGAGAAACGATGGACTTCGTCGATGAACAAGACAGTCCGCCGCCCCGACTCCCCGCGCCGACGCCGAGCCTGCTCCAGCACACGTCGCACGTCGGCGACCCCGGAGTCCACCGCGGAAAGTTCCTCGAACTCGGCGTCGGCGGAGGCGGCGACCAACCGAGCCACCGTGGTCTTGCCGGAACCCGGTGGACCGAAGAAAATCATCGAACCGAACACCCCTGCCTGGAGGCTGCGCCTCAGGGGACCGGCCGCGCCCAAGATGTGGGGCTGGCCCACCACATCGTCCAGCGTCGAAGGCCGCAACCTGCTGGCGAGGGGGCCGCTGCGCAGCAGATCCTCCGCCAGACCTTCCGAAAAGAGATCGGACTGCTTCATGCGACGATTCTAGCAGCGACAGAGCTACAACTTGGTGTCGGCAGGTGCGAGCATCCCCATGGCCAGGAACTTACGGCGGCGTGCGCGAAGCCGCTCTTCGGGTGATACGGCCTCGATCTCACGCAATCCTGCCTCAACCTGGCGAGCCACCACTTTCGCTGTAGCCCGGTGATGCTTGTGCGCTCCCATGCGAGGCTCGGGAATCACCAGGTCGATCACCCCCAGCCGATAGAGATCCACAGCGGTAAGGCGGAGAGCTTCGGCTGCCTGCGAGGCCTGACCGGCATCGCGCCACAGGATGGCTGAGCAGGCCTCGGGCGTACTCACCGAATAGATGGCGTTCTCAAGCATGTAGACCCGGTCGCAGAGAGCTAGGGCCAACGCGCCCCCCGAACCACCTTCACCGATGACCACCGCAACCGTGGGAACCGAAAGGCGGGCGAACACCCGCAGAGTGCGCGAGATAGCGCCTGCCTGCCCGCCTTCCTCGGCCTCGGCCCCCGGAAAAGCCCCGGGCGTGTCCACCAAGGTCACCACCGGCATCTGGAACTTCTGCGCCAGCAAGGCCAGGCGCTGGGCTTTGCGATAGCCCTCGGGCCGCGGCATGCCGAAGTTGCGAAACTGACGTTCCTTGAGATCATGGCCCTTCTGCTGGCCCACGATCATGATCGTGCGCCCGTCGAAGGTGGCCATGCCGCCCACTATCGCGGGGTCGTCTCCCCGCAATCTGTCACCATGCAACTCGGCAAAATCGGGGAATGTGTGTTTGATGTAGTCGAGGGCAAGCGGCCGATCTTGACGGCGGGCAAGTTGCACCGTCTTCCAGGCCGCACCTGCAGAGTCTTTTCGCCCTTTCAGCGACTCAAGTTGGATCTCGATCTTGTTGATCTCTTCCGAATAGCCAACCCCGGGAAGTGAGGGCAAGCTTTTTAGCTCGTGCAACCGCTTGAGCAAGCGAGCCACTTCCCCGTGGTACGACCTCCGAATCCGGTCGAATGGGTTCAATGTCACAGCGAACACCTCCTTCCAGAAGTGCCAGCAATTGCGCTATCTGCCGCTTCAAGTCGCGCCTCTGCACGACCAGGTCGATCTGCCCGTGGACAAGACTGGACTCGGAACGGCCGAAACCCGGGGGCAGCTTCTCGCGGGTAGTCTGCTCGATCACGCGCGGGCCGGCGAACAGCAACAACGCTCCTGGCTCGGCCAGCATGACGTCGGCCAAGGTGGCGAAACTGGCAAGCACGCCCCCTGTGGTGGGGTGGGTGAGCACCGAGATAAACGGCAGGGAGTGGTCGGCGAGCATGTCGAGCGCGACAACCGTCTTCGCCATCTGCATCAGGGAGAGGATCCCCTCCTGCATGCGGGCTCCACCCGAGGCAGTCACGACGACCAGGGGCACCGCTTCATCGATGGCGGCGGCAACGAGCTGGGAGAAACGCTCGCCCACCACTGAACCCATGGAGCCCCCGAGGAAACGGAAGTCCATGACCCCCAGCGCCACACGCCGGCCGCCGAGGCGACAGACACCGGCGAGCATCGCCTCCGACAACCCGGTTTCGAGTTGTGCTTCGGCAAGCCGATCCACGTAGGCGCGGCTGTCGTAGAAGTCGAGGGGATCCGAAGGCTGAAGGTCACCCCCCACTTCCCGCCAGGTGCCGGGATCAGCGAGCTGCGCGACTCGCTCGACCGCATTCAAGGGGAAATGATGCCCGCAATGAGGACAGACTTCGAGCGCGGCCTTGAGCTGCTCACGGGTCAGAGAGGCGTGGCACTCCGAGCAGCGCGGTTCTAGGCTTTCGGGCATTGCCTCGGAAACCGGCGGTTCCTTCGACGTGATCTGGACGGTAACGGGCTGGTTCACCGCGAAGGTTCGTCCTCGTGGCGACCGAACACGACCGACGCGTTATGACCGCCGAAACCAAAACTGTTGGACGCGGCGTAGCGCACCGGGGCCTCCCGCATCACGTTGGGCACGTAGTCAAGATCGCAGGCTGAGTCGGGGTTGTCGAGATTGATGGTCGGTGGCACTTTGCCCTCCACGATCGCCAGGATGGTGGCTGCGGCTTCCAGGGCTCCGGCCGCCCCCAGGCAATGGCCGAACATGCTTTTAGTGGAGCTGACCATCACCCGATCGGCCGCCTCGCCAAGAGCGTAGCGCACCGCCCGAGTTTCCATGACGTCGCCCAGCGGGGTCGAGGTGCCATGGGCGTTTATGTAGTCGAGGTCCTCAGGGGCCACCCCAGCCATATCGATAGCCCGGCGCAGAGCCCGCCCTGCCGGTTCGCCCGACTCGTCGGGCTCACTTAGATGAAAGGCATCGCCCGTCATGCCGTAGCCGAGAAACTCCGCATAGATGCGGGCGCCTCGAGCCAGCGCATGCTCGCGCTCTTCGAGCACCAGCACCGCTGCGCCCTCGCCGATGACAAACCCATCGCGACCACAGTCGAAGGGACGGCTCGCGCGCTCGGGGTCGTCGTTGCGGGTGGAGAGAGCCCGCATCGCGGCGAACGACGACAGCCCGATGTGACCCACAGGCGCCTCGGCCCCACCGGCGAACATCGCTACAGCGTCTCCCCGCCGGATGATGTGGAACGCGTCGCCCAGCGCGTGGGTGCTGGCCGCGCACGCCGTGCACGTAGCGCTCACAGGCCCTTTGAGGCCGAGCGCCATGGATACGTGCGCTGCCGCCATGTTCGGGATCATCATGGGGATGAAGAAGGGACTGACGCGGTCCGGACCGCGCTCGTAGAGCACCCGGGTCTGCTCGTAGAACGTGTCCAGGCCCCCGATGCCCGAACCCACGAAAGAGCCGACCGAGTACGGGTCGAAATCGGAGGGAAAGCTGGCGTCCTCGCGGGCCATCACCGCCGCTGCTACACCGTACTGGGCGTAGGCGTCCATCCGCCTGGCCGCCTTCCGGTCCATGTAGACGTGCGCATCGAAGCCCTTGACCTCGGCTGCGATGGTCACCGAATAGCCTGTGGTGTCAAACCGCGTGATCGGGCCCACGCCCGAGCGGCCCGCGAGCAGCGCCGAGAAGTAAGCTTCTCGGCCGAGACCGACGGGGGAGACCACCCCTATGCCGGTCACGACCACCCTGCGAACCGTCAGATCGGATGTCGCACGCATCATCTGTCGCTACCTCCGCCGTGAATCAGATCCCCAGCCCTCCGTCGACCGGCAGCACGGTGCCGGTGATGAACGCGGCCGCGTCGCTTGCCAGGAACGCCACGGCCTGGGCCACGTCGTCGGGAGTCCCCATACGGCCCAGTGGCGTGCCGCCGACGATCGTCCCCTTCACGGCCTCGCTGAGCCCGGCCGTCATCTCTGTTTGTATGTAACCGGGAGCGATCGCATTGACACGCACGTTCCGCGAGGCGAGTTCACGCGCAAGCGACTTGGTCAACCCGATCAGGCCGGCTTTGGCCGCGGAGTAGTTCACCTGACCGGCGTTACCCCGCCGACCAACGACGCTGGCCATGTTGACGATGGACCCCGAAC